>JAEPMR010000020.1 GCA_017643845.1 Marivivens sp.
CCTCCTTCGCCGAAAATATCGACCAACAGCGGCCCCACCGTCAGCAGCGCGAACAGACCGTAAACAATCGTCGGAATGCCCGCCAAAAGCTCCAGCATCGGCTTGGCGACCGTGCGCACCGGCTTGGGTGCATATTCCGACAGGTAGATCGCCGCGAACAGGCCCGTCGGCACCGCCACGATCAGCGCGATGAGCGAAATATAAAGCGTTCCCCAAATCAGCGGGATGATCCCCAACTGCGATGCCCCGCCCCGCCCCGAAAAGCTCGGCTGCCATGTCGTCCCCAAAAAGAAATCCGCCGCAGGAAACAGGCGGAAGAACTCGACCGTGTTGAAGATCAGCGAAAGCACGATGCCGATCGTCGTGAGGATCGCGATACTCGCCGCCCCGATCAGCAGCGCCAGAACACCGCGCTCCACGATGTTGCGGGCGCGCAGGTTCATGTCGGTCTTGGTATAGGCCCAGCCCGTGCCGGCAAGCGACAGGACCAGAACAACCAGCCATTTCGCCGTCGTCGCGCTGCCCGCCAACCCGCGATAACTTTGCGCGGCGTCCAGCACCTCCGGCCGCACCTCCGCACCCAGCGCAACACCCACGTCGCCCAGCAGCGCCCGCACATCGGTCGTGCTCGCATCCAATGCCGCCAGCGCCTCCGCGCTCATTGTTCCTGCGGCCAGAACGGCATCCAGCCCGTCCGCAACCCGCGCAACATCGGCCATAACGAGAGAGACAGCGCCTGCCTCCGCGATCAAGGCCTCCGGCAATTGCTCAGAGACGACACCCTGCAAGATCAGCGGCTGAACCACGCTCCACACCGCCAGCACCAGCATTGCAGGGACCAGCCCCCAAAGTGCCGCGTTGTAGCCGTAGTAGGCGGGCAGCGAATGCAGCGCGCGCACATCACCCGCGGCGGATGCCACGGCACGCCTGCGCCCAAGAACAAAACCCGCCACGGCAATGGCGAGTGTCAGCGCAAAGATTGTCAGGTCGGACATCGTGTCTCCGAAATAGTGTGGCAGGGGGCGTCGCCGCCCCCTGCCAGTTGGTCTTAGTTCATCGTTTCTTCGTTGGCGATTTTCGCCTGGGTCGCAGCCAGCTCCGGGTCAGCAACGAGGCCGTAGGCAGCCAGCGGGCCGTTCGGGCCAGCAATCTCGTCAACCATGAAGAACTGTGCGTATTCCTTCAGGCCCGGGATCACGCCGATATGCGCCTTCTTGATGTAGAAGTAGAGCGGGCGGGACACCGGATAGTCACCAGCGGCGATGCTCTCGGTCGTCGGCATCACGCCGTTCATCGTGGCGACCCTCAGCTTGTCGGTGTTGTTCTCGTAGAATGCGAGACCGAACACACCGATGCCGTTCGGGTTGGCGTCGATACGGGCGAGCGTTTCGGTGTAGTCACCGTCGATGTCCACCGAGCGGCCATCGTCAGCCACGTTCATGCAAGCTTCTTCCGCTGCATCTTCGTCGCCGCCGTTGATTTCGAGGATCGCATCCCATGCGCCGGTGTCTTCACAGCCCTGAAGCAGAACTTTCTCTTCGAAAACTTCGCGGGTGCCGTGCTTGGTGCCCGGGATGAAGGCGATGATCTCTTCTGCCGGCAGGTCGCCGTTCACATCGGCCCAGGTTGTGTTCGGGTTGGCAACCATTGCACCGTCAACCGGCAGCTCGGAAGCGAGCGCCTGATAGATATCGGCAGGGGTGAACGCGGTGTAGTCAGGGCCGTTCAACTGGCTGGCGAATACGATGCCGTCATAGCCGATACGCACTTCGATGATGTCGGTTACGCCGTTCTCGGCACAGGCCGCGATTTCTTTTTCGCGGATGGCGCGGGAGGCGTTTGCCACGTCGATCGTGTTTTCGCCAACGCCCTCGCAGAAGCGAGCCAAACCAGCGGAGGAACCACCGGACTCAACAACTGGCGTCGGGAAATCGGTATTCTCACCAAAGAACTCAGCAACGATGGATGCATAGGGCAGCACGGTCGAGGAGCCAGCAACCTGCACGTTGTCACGGGCAGCAGCGGCAGTGGCGGAAACGGCAGCAATCGCGAGTGCCGAAGCAGACAGTTTAAAGATGGACATGGTCACTCCTGTTTTCCAACTTTCGGCCTCCAGTCCGGCGACCGTTGAGACGCTGCCTAAGCCTGCTCGGTGACCCTTATGTAAAACTTATGTAACAGTTTTATAAAATTTGGCGCCATCCCGTGAATTTTCACCACAAAGCACAAAGCCCGCCCCAGTACGGAGCGGGCCATTGTTTTCAATGCCTTAGAACGGTTTCAGTGCGCCTTACGAGAGTCGCAGGCCGCTCTCCTTGTCAAAAAAGCTCATCGCGTCTGTTACAAACCGCATGGGAATCGGGGCATTGCTGGCCTCATCCATCCGTCCCGGAATCCGCGCAGTTACCGGCGTTCCGTTCAGCTCAAAGCTTACATAGCACTCTGCGCCGGTGTTCTCGATCAGCGTCGGCGTGATCGAAAGCGGCGATTGCGGGTCCACAATCATATGTTCCGGTCTGATACCCACGATCACCTCTGATGGCAGGCCGTCAGCATGCAGCGGCAGCGCCTGCCCACCGATCAATACACCCGCATCTGTGACTTGCGCGGGGATCAGGTTCATCGGCGGGGAGCCCATGAAGTCCGCCACAAACGTATTCGCGGGCGTATCATAAATCTCCTGCGGCGTGCCGATCTGCTGCACATATCCGTCTTTCAGCACCACGATCCGGCTGGCGAGCGTCATCGCCTCGATCTGGTCGTGCGTGACATAGACGATCGACGCGCCCGTGGTCCGGTGCAGCTTCTTGATTTCAGCCCGCATCTCGACCCGCAACTTGGCATCAAGATTCGAGAGCGGCTCATCGAATAGATAGAGCTTCGGGTCACGCACCAGCGCCCGCCCCATCGCCACACGCTGCCGCTGCCCGCCCGAAAGCTGGCTCGGCTGGCGGCTCAAAAGCTGCTCGATCTGGAGCATCTTCGCCACTTCATCAACCTTCGCCTTCGCCTGATCCTTCGGCACACGGCGGATTTTCATGCCAAAGCCGATGTTTTCGGCCACGGTCATCGTCGGGTAAAGCGCGTAGGACTGGAACACCATCGCGATATCACGGTCCTTCGGCGGCTCCTCGGTCACATCCCGCCCGCCGATAAAAAGCCGCCCGCCGGTCGTTTCCTCCAGCCCCGCGATGCAGTTCAGCAATGTGGATTTACCGCATCCTGACGGCCCGACCAGCACGAGGAATTCCCCCTCGGCCATCTGCACCTCGATGTCATGGAGCACATCCACATCGCCGTAGCTCTTCCGCAGGGTCTTGATTTCAAGCGCCAGTCCGCTCTGGCTTGCGCTGTCTAATGCCATGGATCTTGTCCTCCTTGTGGCACGGGGCCGGTCGAATTGCGAATGATCAACTCCGCATGAACGAGCGTTTGCAGGTCGCGCCCATCCGTCCCGTCAATGTGATCTATTAGGTGATTTGCCAGCGGCACGCAGGCATCCCGAAGGGGCGAGCGTGTCACGGTCAGCGTCGGTTCAAATTCTACCGCACGGAATGCAGGCAGGGCATCGTCATGCGCGATCACGGACAGATCCGCCGGCACGCCCAGCCCCAGATCGCCCGCCGCTTTCAATACACCCGCAGCAATCATGGTGGAGGCACAGACAAATGCCGTCGGCCGTGCGCCGCTGCGCCCTGACAGCATCTCCAGCGCCTTGGTATAGCCAAAACTCTCGCTCGGGGTTTCCTCCCCGATGAACGCCTCCGGCACGGTCAGCCCCGCCTCCGCAATCGCGCTCCGAAATCCGCGCTCGCGGTCGGCGGCAAACGCATAGCTGCGGTCTCCGTTCAGAAAGGCGATGCGCCGATGACCCAGCGCGGCCAGCAATTGCACGGCGTCAGTGCTCACCGCCGTATTGTCGATCCCGTAGAACGGATAGCCGACATCCTCTGCCGTCTGCCCGTGCACCACGAACGGAACGCCCCGCCGCGTCAGAAAGTCCACGCGCGGATCGTCCCGCATCGGCGCATTCAGGATAAATCCGTCCAGAATACCCCGCTCCAGCATCCGCTCGTAGGCCTTGACCGGATCGTCCTCCTGATCGACCGCCAGAACCAGATCCACATCCCGCTCCGCCAGCGCTGCCGTCAGCCCCGTCAGGATTTCCAGAAACGTCCGGTCAGCGGTGTTGTCGGCATTCAGCTTGGCAATCATGCCCACCATATTCGATTTGCCGGTGACCAGACGCTGCGCCGTCCGGTTCGGGCGATAACCCATCCGCTTGGCCGTCGCCTCGACCTTCATGCGGGTTTTGGCGTTCACCTCGGGAAAACCGTTCAGCGCTCTGCTGACGGTCGCCACCGATAGGCCCAGTTCCGCACTTATGTCCTTGAGGGTCGCCATGCTCGCCTTTTCAAAACGTTTCAAAAGCGCACAGTAATGATTCGCGCCCCATATGGCAATAAAAACTGTTTTCTTCGCATATGCAGCAAAAATTCAAATTTAAATCGTTTTGAAAAATTCGGAAAGTTTGCTACGTTCCCGCCGAATCGCGCGCTGACGCCCAGTCAGCCGCTTGTAGTATTGCGGAGGAAATTGATGCGGGAATGGTGGCGCGACGCGGTGATCTATCAGATCTACCCACGCTCTTTTCAGGATGACTCCGGCGACGGGATCGGTGACCTGAAAGGCATTACCCGCCGGCTTGATCACGTCGCTTCGCTGGGCGTCGATGCGATCTGGCTCTCCCCTTTCTTCACCTCGCCAGACCGCGACATGGGCTATGACGTGTCCGACTATAAGGGCGTCAGCGAGCTTTACGGCGATCTTGCCGATTTTGACGCGCTCGTCGCCCGTGCGCACGCGCTGGGAATGAAAGTCATCATCGACCAGGTGCTCAGTCACACATCCGATCAGCACCCCTGGTTCACCGAAAGCCGTGCCAGTCGCACCAATCCCAAGGCCGATTGGTATGTCTGGGCCGATCCGCAGCGGGACGGCACCCCGCCCAACAACTGGCTGTCGATCTTCGGCGGCTCTGCTTGGCAGTTCGATACCCGCCGCAAGCAGTATTACATGCACAACTTCCTGACCGAGCAGCCGGATCTCAATTTCCACAATGCGGAAGTGGTGGATGCGCTTCTCGATGTCATGAAATTCTGGCTTGACCGTGGCGTTGACGGCTTCCGCCTCGATACCGTGAATTTCTACGTCCACGACAAGAAGCTGCGCAGCAACCCGCCCAGCAAATGGACCGATTTCCCCAACAACCCTTACGAAGCGCAGGACCAGATCTATTCCAAGACCCAGCCGGAAAACCTCGATGTTCTCCGCAAAATGCGCGCACTGACCGATCAGTACGAGGCGCGCATGATGGTCGGCGAGGTGGGCGAGATGGGCAACCGTCAGGTCGAGGTGATGGGCGAATACACCGAAGGCAACGACAAGCTGCACATGGCCTATTCCTTCGCAATGCTCAGCCACGATCACACCGCCCGCCACTTCCGCAACTGTATCGAGACATTCCAAAAGCGCGCGCCCGATGGCTGGCCGAGCTGGTCGTTCTCCAATCACGATGTGCAGCGCCACGTCACCCGCTGGACCCCGGAAGGCGGCGACAGCGATGCCGTCGCCAAACAGTCGATTGCCCTTCTCACCAGCTTCCCCGGAACGCTGGGTCTCTTTCAGGGCGAGGAACTCGGTCAGACCGAGACCGACATCCTCTTTGACGAACTGCAAGACACCGCAAACATCGACTTCTGGCCCGAATATAAGGGCCGCGATGGATGCCGCACGCCGATGGTGTGGGAAGCGGGCGTCATCAACGCAGGCTTTTCCACCGCCGCGCCATGGTTGCCTGTCAAGCCCGAGCAGGCCGCCCGCGCCGTATCCACTCAGGAAGGACAGAACGATAGCGTCCTCGCCACCTACCGTGCCGCGATTGCCTTCCGCAAATCCCGTGACGAGCTGCGCCTCGGCACCACCCATTTCCATGACCTGCCAGAGCCGCTCCTCGGCATCCGCCGCAGCGTCGATGGCCGCGCCCTGACAGGCGTTTTCAATCTTTCGGGGACCGAACAGGTGCTCGGGATCACTGGGGAGGCCGCTCTGGTTGGCCCCGGCCACGCAAGCATGTCGGACGGTCGGCTTTCGCTGCCAGCCTACGGCTTTGCCTACATTGAGGAAGACGGGGATCTCACCCTGTCCCCTCAATCCAAAACCGCCGCTGACTGAGGGACACATCAGCACCGGCACCCACAGGTATTAAGGGAGGAGACACCCAAATGACCAACCTGACCAAGAAACTCGGCCTCGCGGCCCTTCTGATGTCCACCGCGGCACCCGCATTCGCCCTCGAAGAAGGCAAGCTGGTGATCTGGATGGGCGGCGACAAAGGCCACGAAAACCTTCAGGTCGTCGCAGACCAGTTCACCGCCGATCTCGGCATCGAAGTCTCTGTCGAAGTCGCAGACCCGCTGACCGACAAGTTCCAGCAGGCAGCCGCCACCGGCGACGGCCCCGACATCGTTCTCTGGGCACATGACCGTTTTGGCGAATGGGCCGCCGGCGGCCTGATCAGCCCCGTCACCCCCAGCGCCGACTTCCAGTCCGGCATCCTCGACTCCGCATGGGACGCGGTGAAAGCCGGCGGCGACATCTGGGGCTATCCGGTGTCGGTCGAAGCCATCGGCCTCGTCTACAACAAAGACATCATCGCCACCCCGCCCGCGACCTTCGAAGAACTGGCATCGCTGGAAACGCCCGAAGGCGTCGCGCCGATCCTGTGGGACTACAACAACACCTACTTCACCATGCCGATGCTGATGGCAAACGGCGGCTATGCATTCAAAAAGGTCGACGGCTCGTATGACGGCTCCGACACCGGCGTGAACAACGATGGCGCAATCAAAGGCGCCGAAGTGCTGAAGTCGCTCTTCGACGATGGCGTGCTGCCGCCGGGCGTTGACTACGGCGTCATGGACGGCGCAATGGCCAACGGCGAAGTCGCCATGGTCATCAACGGTCCGTGGAGCTGGGGCGGCTACGAAGGCGCGGGCATCAACGTCGGTGTCGCTCCGATCCCGACCGTTGACGGCGCTGTTTCGCCCGCCTTCCTCGGCGTGTATTCCGCCGCGATCAACGCCGCATCCCCAAACAAGGATCTGGCCGTTGAACTTCTGGAAAACTACGTCCTGACCGACGAAGGCCTCGCCCAGTGGAATGCCGCAGGCTCGCTCGGCGCACTGGCCGACATCTCTGCCGGTTCCGCGCAGGACGACCCGAAAGTCGCCGCGACCCTCGAAAACGCAGCCGTCGGCATCCCGATGCCGTCGAACCCCGAAATGGGCGCGTTCTGGTCCGCGATGGGTCCAGCACTGACCAACATCACCACCGGCGCACAGGCTCCGGCTGATGCTCTGAACGACGCCGCAGCGCGTATCCTGGGCGAGTAATCCACTCCTCCCGGGGGCGGGGCGCATCAAGCGCCCTGCCCCATCCTTCCCGAAAGCCGAAGATCGAGGCCGCCCATGTCGGAACTCACGCAAACCCTACCGCCCGTATCCCGCCCGCTCGGCATGATCGCAGGCAAGGCGCTCGTCGCCCTCTTCACCCTAACGCTGATCTATGTCGCCTATACCGTCTACATGATCGGCCAGCCGCTCTTTGGCTTGTTGGTGATGATTGTCGCGCTGGTGTTTTTCTTCGTCTTCGGACTACGCCGTTTCTACTTCGCGCGCTTCATCTTTCCCGGCATCGCCACGATGGTCCTCTTCGTGGTCTTCCCGATCCTCTATACGATCTATCTCGGCTTCACGAATTACGGCTCGTTCAACCTGCTGACCTTCCAGCGCGCGCAAGAGGTCATTCTCGAAGCCAAAACCGTCGATAAATCCGCCGCCGTCCCCTTCGCCGTCGCGCCCGAAGGCGACGCCTATCGCGTCTATCTGGGCGATGAGTCAGGCGGCTTTCTCTCCGCACCGCTGGCGCTTGATGGCACACCCGCAACCGTCGATGCAGAGCCGGTCAGCACGTCACCCGCCGAGCTGCTCGAACGCCGCGCCGCCATCGCGCTGCGCACAGGTCTGGCCGAGGTCGAGCTAATCCTCCCTGACGGCGCCAGCCTGCGTAATGCCGGTCTGCGTGAATTCGCGCCCATCACCCCGAAATTCGAGCTGCTCGAAAACGACATTCTCCGCAATGTCGAAACGGGCGCTTTGCTCACACCCGACCACGAAATCGGCTTTTATGTCGATGAAGCAGGCGAACAGATCGCTCCCGGCTGGCGCACCAATATCGGCACCGGAAACTTCGAGCGCATCCTTCAATCCGAAGGCATCCGCGGGCCGATGGGCGCGATCTTCATCTGGACCGTGGTTTTCGCCGTGGCTTCCGTCGCGCTGACCTTCGCCATCGGCCTGATCCTCGCCAGTATCCTGCAATGGGAGCACCTGCGTTTCAAAGCCGCCTACCGGATCCTGCTAATCCTGCCCTACGCAGTGCCCGCCTTCATCTCGATCCTCGTGTTCAAAGGCCTTTTCAATCAGAACTTTGGCGAGATAAACCTGATCCTTGAGGCCCTCTTCGGCATCCGTCCCGACTGGATGACCAATGGCACGCTGGCACGCACCATGCTGCTGATCGTCAACACATGGCTGGGCTATCCCTACATGATGCTTCTCGCGATGGGCTTCCTGCAATCGATTCCGCAAGAACAGAAAAAGGCCGCCTACCTCGAAGGCGCCGGCATGATCCGCGTATTCTTCACGATCACCCTACCGCAGATCATTCCGCCCTTCCTGCCGCTCCTGCTCGCGTCCTTTGCCTTCAACTTCAACAACATCGTGCTGGTGCTGCTGCTGACCCGTGGCGGGCCGGATATCCCCGGCACCATCATTCCGGCGGGCAAGACCGATATTCTCGGCTCCTTCACCTACCGCATCGCCTTCATGGACTCCGGCACCCAGTTCGGTCTGGCGGGGGCGATCACACTGCTGATCTTCGTCCTCGTGTCGATCATCGCCTACGCCAACTTCGTGGCCATGCGCCGCGCCGCACGAAAGGCCTGACCCATGATTGTCGAAAACAAGCGCGAACTTTTGGTCAAGAAAATCGCCGCCCACGGCTTCATGCTGGTCTTTCTGGCGCTGGTGATGTTCCCCTTCCTCGTGGTGATCTCGATCTCCTTCCGCGAAGGCAACTTCACCACCGGCGACCTGATCCCCCGCAACCCCACGCTCGAACACTGGTATCTGGCCTTCGGCCTCGAATACACCCGCACAGACGGCACCGTCGTCCCGCCGCCCTATCCGGTGCTCTTGTGGATGTGGAACTCGATCAAGGTCGCCCTGATCGCCGCCACCGGCGTGCTCGCTGTCTCGACGATCTCCGCCTATGCCTTCAGCCGCATCCGCTTCATCGGCCGCGCCGCGCTGTTGGATTCGCTCTTCATCATCCAGATGTTCCCGACCACGCTTGCCCTGATCGCGCTCTATGCGGTGTTCGACTCGATGGGCGACATCTCCCCCGTCGTCGGCATCGACAGCCATTGGTCGCTTGTGCTGGTCTACCTCTCCGGCGTGATGATGCACATCTGGACCATCAAGGGCTATTTCGACTCCATCGACTCCGCGCTGGACAAAGCCGCCGCCGTCGATGGCGCAAGCCCGTGGCAGACCTTCCGCATGATCTTCCTGCCGCTCGCCGTGCCGATCATGTCCGTCGTCTTCGTGCTGGTGTTCATCGGCGTGATCAACGACTACCCTCTGGCCTCGATCCTCCTGCGCTCTGAGGAAAACCTCACCCTCGCCGTAGGTTCCCGCCTCTATCTCAACGAATTCAAATACCTCTGGGGCGATTTCGCCGCCGCCGCGATCCTGTCCGGCCTACCGATCACCGTGGTGTTCCTGATCGCGCAGAAATATCTGGTCTCCGGCCTGTCAGACGGCGCGGTGAAGGGGTAATCCACTGTCCTTTGCCAGATGCGCGGAGCCAAGGCCGCAGGCCGCCGCGCATCGCCGGCGCGCGCCGTCCCTGCACGGCGCACGCCCGCTTCCCTTCCCCGCCGCACCGCACTAGCGTCACCCCATGACGTTGAAACTTGATCACCTGCGCGCCTTCGTGACCGTCGCCGATCTCGGCAGCTTCCGCCGAGCCGCCGAACGCCTTCACACCACGCAGCCCAATATCTCAGCCCGCATCAGCCAGCTGGAAAAGCTTCTCAACCTCTCGTTGATGACCCGCGACGCAGGCTCCGTCCGCCTCACCACACGCGGGCAGTCGCTCCTGCCCCGCGCCCGCGCCGTGCTCGCCACCACCGATGACTTCCTCTCTGCCGCAGGCGACCGCGCCCTGTTTCACGGGGCACTCCGCCTCGGCGTCAGCGAGCTTGTCGCCCATACATGGCTCCAGCCTTTCCTTCGCACGATGAGGGAACACTTCCCCAATATCGACATCGAGCTCACCGTCGATCTCAGCGCCAATATCACCCGTGCCCTCACCGCCCGCGATCTCGATCTCACCTTCCAAAGCGCCCCGTTCGACCAGCCCGCCCGTGTCGAGCTGCCCTTGGGTCGTTCGCCCTACACATGGGTTGCCGCACCTGCCCTTCACCTGCCCTCCCTCACGCTCGATGCCGCCACGCTTGCCGCCGCGCCGATCCTCACCCACCCGCGCGGCACCGCCCCGCATGACCAACTCGCCCGCCATTTCGCCACCGCCCGCCTGCCCGCGCGCCTCGTTCCGGCGACCAACAATGCCGTCTGCCTGCAAATGACCCTCGACGGGCTCGGCATCGCCTGCCTGCCCCGCGCCATGCTGGATGCCCCCCTGTCCGAAGGCCGCCTCCTTCCCCTCAGCGCCGACTGGCACCCCGAACCGCTGCACTTCGCCGCCCGCTATGACCTTGATCCGGCCCCGCCCTACCTGCTCGAAGCTGTCCGCATCGCGCAAACCCTCTCCCCACCAGAGGATCACGTTTCCTGATCAGTACGATCTGAATAAAAGATTTTTCCTGATCCTTTCTCCCGTCTAGACTGCGCCCGAACACGCTTTCCAGACGAGTCCCCATGCCCAATTCCGCGATCCGCGCCGGTGTCGATATCGGCGGCACATTCACCGATGTCGTTCTCGAAACGCCGCAAGGCCGCCATTCCACCAAGGTGCTCACCACCTACGCAGCTCCTGAGGACGCCATCCTCGAAGGCCTCGCCCGCGTCTGCCAGCAATCCGGCGTCGCGATGCAAGACATCGGGCAAGTGATCCACGGCACCACGCTCGCGACCAATGCCCTGATCGAACGGCGCGGCGCGCGCACCGCCTTCATCACCACCGAAGGCTTCCGCGATGTGATCGAAATGCGCACCGAAAGCCGGTTCGAGCAATATGACCTCAACTTGCGCCTCCCCGACCCGCTGATCCCCCGCAACGACCGCCTCACCCTCTCCGAGCGCGTCGATGCCACCGGCACCGTCCTGCGCCCGCTGGATCGCGCGGCGGTCGAGGCACTGGCCGATACATTGGGCGATTATGACTCCGTCGCCGTTGGCTTCCTGCACAGCTACCTCAACCCCGCGCATGAGCGCCTCGTGCGCGAGGTCATCGCCGCCCGCCAGCCGCATCTGTCGGTCTCGCTGTCCTCCGATGTCTCGCCGCAGATGCGCGAATACGAGCGGTTTAACACCACCTGCGCCAATGCCTATGTGAAGCCGATGATGGCCGCCTACCTGTCGCGCCTGCGCGAACGGCTTGCGGCGGCGGGCGCCGATTGCCCCGTGTTCCTGATGCATTCCGGCGGCGGGATCATGTCGCTGGAAGATGCCGCTGAATACCCCGTCCGCCTCGTCGAAAGCGGCCCTGCCGGTGGCGCGATCTTCGCCGCAGATATCGCCCGCCGCTACGGACTGGATCGGGTGCTCAGCTTCGATATGGGTGGCACCACCGCCAAAATCTGCCTGATCCGTGCAGGTACCCCGAAAACCGCCCGCGTGTTCGAGGTCGCCCGCTCCTACCGCTTCAAGAAAGGCTCCGGCATGCCGATCTCCATTCCGGTGATCGACATGGTCGAGATTGGCGCAGGCGGCGGCAGCCTCGCCTCGGTCAACGCGCTCGGTCAAATTCAGGTCGGCCCTGAAAGCGCCGGTTCTGAGCCCGGCCCCGCCTGCTACGGGCGCGGCGGCGCGCGGCCTGCCGTGACTGACGCCGATCTGGTGCTGGGTCGCCTCGACCCAGATAATTTCGCGGATGGCACGATCCCCCTGCACCCCGATGCCTCTGCCAACGCACTCGATACCCATCTCGCGCAACACACCGGCACCGACACCACCATGGCCGCCTTCGGCCTGTCGGAAGTCGTCGATGAAAACATGGCAAATGCCGCCCGCGTTCACGCCGTTGAAAACGGCGAAGATCTCGCAGGCTACACCATGATCGCCTTTGGCGGTGCAGCCCCCCTTCATGCGGGCAGGCTCTGCGAGAAACTCGCCATCGACCGGCTGATCGTCCCCCCCGGTGCCGGTGTCGGCTCCGCCATCGGCTTCCTGCGCGCGCCCTATGCGTTCGAGGCCACGCGCTCCGTCTATATGCGGCTCGATGCCTTTGACGAAGCTGCAGTCACCAGCCTTCTGGCAGAATTACGCAAAGAGGCCGAAACCTTCGTCCGCGCCTGCGATGCCACCGCGCCCATCCATGCCGAAACCAAGCTCTACATGCGCTACAAGGGCCAAGGCTGGGAAATCCCCGTGCCCCTGCCCGACGGCACCACGCCCAGCGCCGCAACGCTGCTTTCGCTGTTCGAGGACGCCTACACCACCCTCTTTGGCCGCACCGTCGCGGGCCTGCCGGTCGAGGTCACGGTCTGGGCCGTCAATGCCGCGACCCCCGTTGATGCCCCTGCCGAAACGCCTCCCCCCGCCAGCGGCACCACAGCCGACATCTCCCGTCACCGCACGCTCTTCTCGCCCACGAATCAAAGCACCGTCACAGCACCCGAGGTCGCCCGCACCGCGCTGACTGACGGCGCACAGGTCCACGGCCCCGCCGTGATCACCGAATCCGAGACAACAATCATCGTGCCCGCAGGCTTCACCGCCACAGGCCGCAGCGACGGTTGTATCGATATCCGCAAAGGAGTGCCCGCATGACCGCCCATTCCGTCACCCACCAGATCATGTGGAACCGCCTGATTTCCGTGGTCGAGGAACAGGCCCAAGCGCTTGTCCGCACCGCATTTTCCACCTCTGTCCGCGAGGCAGGCGACCTCTCCGCAGGTGTCTACGATATCGAAGGCCGGATGCTCGCCCAAGCCGTCACCGGCACCCCCGGCCACGTCAATGCGATGGCCGAGGCCGTCGCCCATTTCATGCGCGAGATCGGCACCGATACCATGGCCGAAGGCGATGTCTACATCACCAACGATCCGTGGATGGGCACCGGCCACCTGCATGACATCACCGTCGTGACGCCTGCCTTCCATCAGGGACGGCATGTTGGCTATTTCGGCTGCACCGCCCATGTCGTCGATGTCGGCGGGCGCGGCTTCGGCTCGGATGCCAATTCGGTCTACGAGGAAGGCCTGCAAATCCCGATCATGCGCTTTGCGGATCGCGGCACCGTGGATCAAACCCTCCTGCGGATGATCCGCGTCAACACCCGCGAACCGGACCAGCTCATCGGCGATCTCTACGCGCTCGCGGCCTGCAACGAAATCGGCCAGCGCCGTCTGTCGGAGATGCTCGCCGAATACGCCACGGCGGACCTCTCAGAGATCAGCACCTACATCCTGTCTGCTTCTGAGAAGGCCACGATCGACCGCATCGCCGCCCTGCCCGCAGGCACTGCCAGCGCCACCATGCAGATCGACGGCTATTCGATGCCCGTCACCCTCGCCTGCTCGGTCGCCGTGCATCCCAATCATATCGCTTGCGACTTTACAGGCACCTCCGCGCCCGATCCCAAAGGCATCAACGTGCCGATGGTCTATACCCGCGCCTATGCCTGCTACGCGCTGAAATGCGCCATCGCGCCGGACATCCCCAACAACGCGGCATCGCTCGCGCCGTTCCGCATCACCGCGCCCGAAGATACCATCGTCAACGCCGTGCACCCTGCGCCAGTGGCGCTCCGCCATGTCATCGGCCACCTGATCCCCGATACGGTATTCGGCGCGCTGGATCAGCTCCTCCCCGCCACCGTTCCCGCCGAAGGCGCAGGCGCGCTCTGCAATTTCCAGATGTCGATCCGCCCCACCACAGCGGAAGGCAGCCGCGCCGAGGTTCTGACCTTCAATTCCGGCGGCTCCGGCGCGCGCCCCGTGCTCGACGGGCTCAACGCCACCGCCTTCCCCTCCGGCGTGATGACCATGCCGGTCGAGGCGACCGAGCATGCCGGCCCCGTCATCATTTGGCGCAAGGAACTGCGCCCCGATAGCGGCGGCGCGGGCGAAAGCCGCGGCGGTCTCGGGCAATATATGGAGGTCGGCACCCGCCCCGGCCATGCGTTTGACTTCTCCGCCATGTTCGACCGCGTCGATCACCCCGCACGCGGGCGGCACGGCGGGCAGGAGGGCGGCGCAACCTCGGTGCGCCTCTCCGACGGCACCGCGCTTGGCGGCAAAGGCCGCACCCGCGTCCCCGAAGGCGCGACCGTGCAGCTCGCCTTCCCCGGCGGCGGCGGCTACGGCGACCCGCGCAACCGCGCTCCACAAGCCGTAGCCCGCGATCTGCGCTTGGGCTATATCTCCGAAGACACCGCCCGCAACACCTACGGGCTGTCAGAGGCACAAATCAGGGATGCCCTTGCATGAGCTATGATGTGGTGATTATTGGCGGCGGCATGATCGGCGCCTCCTGCGCGTGGTGGCTGGCCCGCGACCCGGATTTTACCGGCAATGTGCTCGTGATCGAGCGCGACCCGACCTACGAATTCGCCTCAACCTCGCACACCAATTCCAGCATCCGCCAGCAATTCGGAACCGAGATCAACATCCGCATCAGCCAGTTCGGCGCCGAATTCATCCATAACTTCAGGGATTACATGGGCGTCCCCGACGCCCCCGAAATCACCCTGCAAAGCTTCGGCTATCTGTACCTCGCCGACACACCTGCCTTTGCCGATGCCTTGCGCGCCAGCGCCGCGCTCCAGCAATCGCTTGGCGCAGGCACCCGCATCCTGACACCCGACGAAATCGCCGCTGAATGGCCGTTCTACAATCTCGACGGCATTCTCCTCGGCTCCCACAATCCGGTGAACGAGGGCTATTTCGACGGCGGCACCATCTTCGACTGGTTCCGCCGCCAGTCCCGCGCGCTCGGCGTCGAATGGCGCACAGGCGAAGTCACAGGCATCACCCGCGATGGCGGCCGCGTCACCGGCGTCACCCTTGCCGATGGCAGCAGCATCGCGTGTGGCACGCTCGTCAATGCCTCCGGCCCCCGCGCCGCGCTGACCGCACGCATGGCGGGCCTTGATCTCCCCGTCGAGCCGCGCCGCCGCTTCACCTTCGTATTCGATGCCGCCGAGCCGCTCCCCAAAGACCTGCCGCTCACCATCGACCCCTCCGGCGTCCACATGCGCAGCGACGGGCGCTATTACCTCTGCGGCTGCCCGCCTGACCTCGACGCCGCTGTTGATTTCACTGATTTCACGATGGATCATGAGATTTGGCAGGAAAAAGTCTGGCCCGCCATCGCCACCCGTGTTCCCGCCTTCGAACGGGTCAAGGTGATCAACCACTGGGTCGGCCATTACGCCTTCAACACGCTCGACCAGAACGCCATCGTCGGCCCCCACCCCGACCTACCGAACTTCCTGTTCTGCAACGGGTTTTCCGGCCATGGGCTGCAACAGTCCCCCGCCATGGGCCGCGGCATCGCAGAGCTAGTCACCCATGGCCGCTACCGCAGTCTTGACCTTTCGCCCCTCGGCGTCGAGCGTATCATCGAAAACCGCCCGCTCCTCGAACGGGCCGTCATCTAAAGGAATTTCCATGCTCTCCAAGATCGTTCTCACCGGCGCACGCGGCAATCTCGGCCACGAATTGCGCGCGCCGCTCTCCGCCATGTGCCGCGAGCTTGTCACCACCGACATCCGCGAAGCGCCCGAAGACCTCCTGCCGAACGAAACCTACGTCACCGCCGATCTCGCCCAGATGGACCAGATCGCCCCGCTTCTGGAAGGCGCAGAAATCGTCGTCCACTTCGGCGCCATCGTCGATGAAAAGCCCTTCGAGGAACTCCTCGGCCCCAACTACATCGGTGCCTATAACATCTGGGAAGCCGCCCACCGCCACGGCGTCCGCCGCGTCGTCTATGCCTCCTCGATCCACGCCGTCGGCATGGCCGAGGTCAACAGCGGCGCCGATACCGACACCCAGCACCGCCCCGATACCTTCTACGGCCTCGCCAAATGCTTCGCCGAGGATCTGGGCCGCATGTATTGGGAAAAGCGCGGGCTGGAGGCCGTCTGCCTGCGTATTTTGTCCTGCACGCCCGAGCCGCAAAACGTCCGCGCCCTGCAAACATGGCTCAGCTACCGCGACATGGTGCAGCTCGTCCAACGCGCGATCGACACGCCCACCACCGGATTTGCGGTGGCCTACGGCGTCTCCGCCAACACCCGCGCGCCGGTCTCCAATCATAAGGTCGGTTTCCTGGGCTACAAACCGCAGGACAATGCCGAGGACTGGGCCGAAGCGCTCTTCGCCAAGGCCAGCACGCCCGACCCCCAAGACCTCGCCCTCACCCGCGTCGGCGGCCCCTTCGCCAGCATTCCACTCGGCGAAAGCGGCGTCGCGGCTATTCAGGCGATGTCAAAAGGGAAGGGCTAACCCCCTTCCGCCGCGGCGCGGATCGCACGGATATTCGCGCCGTAGACCTCCGGCGTGTCGACCGAGCCGCCTTTGAACACGGCAGATCCCGCCACCAGCACATCCGCGCCAGCCTCGGCCAGCAGCGGCGCGGTGGTGGGGTCCACACCGCCATCGATCTCGATATGCACCGGCCGGTCGCCGATCATTTCGCGCAGGCGGCGCACCTTGCCTGTCATGTCGATGAATTTCTGTCCGCCAAACCCGGGGTTCACCGTCATCACGCAGATCAGGTCGGTCAGGTCCAGCAGATGTTCCACCGCCTCCGCCGGCGTGCCGGGGTTCAGCGCGACGCCAGCCTTCGCACCCGTCGCGCGGATCGCTTGCAACGTCCGGTGAATGTGCGCGCCCGCCTCCACATGGGCGGTAATCACATCCGCACCTGCATTGGCAAAAGCCTCGATATACGGGTCCACCGGCGCGATCATCAGATGCACGTCCATCACCGTTTTCACATGCTTGCGAAACGCGGCAACCGCGGGCGGGCCGAATGTCAGGTTCGGCACGAAATGCCCGTCCATCACATCCACATGCACCCAATCCGCGCCCTGCGCTTCGATTGCCTGAATCTCCTGCCCGAAATTGGCGAAATCCGCCGACAGGATTGATGGTGCGATCTTGATGGTCCGGTCAAATGCCATTGTTGCCCCCTCGGTAAGCGTCTGGCGCCCTCTTAGCCCGAATTATCGGCAAGGTCACGCCTGCTCGCATCCCTGCGGCAATTCGGACCAAGACAGCATATCTCAGTGTGCTATTTTGACCCCATGCAAACAAAGCACCTTTTTTACAAAGATATTATTGAGCCGTCCGCTGCCGCGCATCTGACCCGCGCACTGCTGGATGCCGCACGCCCCTCGGCCCTGCATGACCATGATTTCTACGAGCTTTTCTGGGTGCAGAACGGCACCGTCCGCCATCACACCACCTCGGGCCGCACCGATCTGAGCGAGGGCGATCTGGTCTTTCTCCGCCCCGGTCAGGCGCATGGGCTTCAGGGGCGTGGAGAGGCCGCAATGGTGGTCTCGCTCACCCTGCATCCCGACGTGATCGCGCCACTCGCCACGCGGTTTCCTGCCCTTCAGGGCCGCCTCTTCTGGACCGACGACGCCGAACCCTACCAGACCCGCCGCGACAGCCGCGCTCTCGCGGCACTGAACCATGCGGCGCTCCGGCTCGAACAGGCCCGCCCCGACGCGCTCGAGGTCGAAGCCCTCCTACTGCCCCTCATCTCTGCCCTGCGCGACGAACATCCCCCAGCCCCCCATGCCACCCCGGACTGGCTCCTGCGGGCCTGCTCCGCTGCCCGCCGGCCCGATGTCTTCCGTGAAGGGGCCGCCGGTCTCGTCGCGCAAACCGGCCGCGCCCATGCCCATGTCAGCCGCACCATGCGCCGAACGCTGGGCCAAAGCCCCTCCGAATTCGTCAATGACCTGCGCATGGCCTATGCCGCCCGCCGCCTTGCCGGAACCGAGGACACGCTTGCCGAAATCGCCGAAGACTGCGGCATCCCCAACCTCAGCCACTTTCACAAACAATTCCGCGCCAGCCACGGCGTCACACCGCACCGCTACCGCAAGCAGCACCAGCGCGAGGTCGTCCAGCCGTAAAAACGAAAGAACCGCGAACCCCCAGGGAGGAAAGGGTTCGCGGCCAGCTTTCGTCGGCGCGACTCACGCGCTTAATCTCATTTTAGATTTTATTTGACCATTCGGTCAAACCTTGTCATCGCTCCTTTTGCATGCCACGCTTCGCGCAGCGAAACGGAGACCCCCGTGACCCAGACAGACACCGCCCAATCGGCCGCGCTTTCCACCACGAAAGACAGCCTTCCCCAGCTGCACGAGCCCCGCAATCCGGGGATGCCGCTGGACATGGACCTGATCCAGTCGATTCAGGCCAATACCTCCGCCATCGAACGCCGCGCCGCGACCCTGCCCGGCCGCCGCAGCGTCAAGAAAGACTATCAGGCCGCGTGGCTCTGCCGCGCGATCTCCTGCATCGACCTCACGACCCTCTCGGGCGACGATACCGAAGGCCGCGTCCGCCGCCTCTGCGCCAAGGCCCGCCAGCCTGTCGCGCCCGCGCTGTTGGAGGCTCTCGGCCTGCCCGATCTCACCGTCGGCGCGGTCTGCGTCTATCACGATATGATCCCCGCCGCCGTGGATGCGCTTGCTGGCTCCAACCTCCCCGTCGCCGCTGTCTCCACCGGCTTTCCGGCGGGCCTCTCGCCCTATCACCTCCGGCTTCAGGAAATCCGCGAAAGCGTCGCCGCCGGTGCCCGCGAAATCGACATCGTGATCTCCCGCCGCCATGTGCTCACCGGCAATTGGCAGGCGCTCTACGATGAAATGGCCGAAATGCGCGAATCCTGCGGCGATGCCCATGTCAAAGCCATCCTTGCCACTGGCGAGCTGGGCACCCTGCGCAACGTGGCGCGGGCCTCCTTCGTCTGCATGATGGCCGGTGCCGACTTCATCAAAACGTCGACGGGTAAAGAGCCGGTCAACGCCACCCTGCCCGTGTCGCTCACGATGATCCGCGCCATCCGCGACTACCACGAGATGACCGGCATCCGCGTCGGCTACAAACCGGCAGGCGGCATTTCCAAGGCCAAGGACGCGCTCACCTACCTCGCCCTGATCAAAGACGAGCTGGGCGACCGCTGGCTCCGCCCCGATCTCTTCCGTTTCGGGGCATCCTCGCTCCTCAACGACATCGAACGCCAACTCGAACACCACGTCACCGGCGCCTATTCGGCAGGCTGGCGGCACGCAGCAGGGTAACCAGATGAGCACCGTCAAAGAGATTTTCGAAACGATGGATTACGGCCCCGCTCCCGAAAGCGCCGCCGAAGCCTTTGCCTGGCTCGTCGATCAGGGCGACCGCTTCGGCCATTTCATCGACGGCACATTCACCGAACCGGGGCAGACCTTCGAATCCCGCAACCCCGGCACCGGCGAAGTGCTCGCGCATGTGACGCAGGCAACGCAGGCCGATGTCGATGCCGCCGTCGCTGCCGCCCGCAAGGCGCAAAAGAAATGGGCCAAAGACAGCCACGCCCGCGCCCGCGTGCTCTACGCCATCGCGCGGCTCCTGCAGAAACACAGCCGCCTCTTCGCCGTGCTTGAAACCCTCGACAACGGCAAGCCGATCCGCGAAAGCCGCGACATCGACGTGCCCTTAGCACAGCGCCATTTCTACTTCCACGCGGGCCTTGCCCAGCTGATGGATGACGAGATGCCCAACCGCACCGCACTTGGCGTCTGCGGCCAGATCGTGCCGTGGAACTTCCCGCTTCTGATGCTCGCATGGAAGATCGCGCCCGCCCTCGCGGCAGGGAATACGGTTGTGCTCAAACCCGCCGAATACACCACACTTACAGCGCTCCTTTTCGCCGATATCTGCCGTCAGGCAGGCGTCCCGCGCGGCGTCGTGAATATCGTCACCGGCGACGGTGCGGTGGGCGAGATGATCACCACCCACCCCGACATCGACAAGATCGCCTTCACCGGCTCCACCTCCGTTGGCCGCCGCATCCGCGAAGCCACCGCAGGCAGCGGGAAGGCGCTGACGCTCGAACTGGGAGGAAAATCCCCCTACATCGTCTTTGACGACGCCGACCTCGACAGCGCCGTTGAGGGGCTCGTCGATGCGATCTGGTTCAATCAGGGGCAGGTTTGCTGCGCCGGGTCGCGGCTTCTGGTGCAGGAGGGCGTCGCCGAACGCTTCCATGCCAAGCTCAAGCGCCGCATGGATGGCCTGCGCATCGGCAATCCGCTCGACAAATGCATTGACGTGGGCGCCATCGTCGATCCTGTCCAGCACGCGCGGATCGCTGAAATGGTGAACGCCCGTTCGGGCGGCGAGCTGCACCAATGCCCCGCGCCCCTTCCCGCCGAGGGCTGCTTCTACCCGCCCACGCTGATCACCGGCCTCACCCCTGCCGATCCGCTGATGCAGGAGGAAATCTTCGGCCCTGTCCTTGTGTCCACCACCTTCCGCACGCCGTCCGAGGCCGTGCAACTGGCGAATAACACCCGCTACGGCCTCGCCGCGACGGTCTGGACGGAAAACGTCAATCTCGCCCTGGACATCGCGCCGAAACTCGCCGCTGGCGTTGTCTGGGTAAACGCGACCAATCTCTTCGATGCCGCCGCAGGCTTTGGCGGCGTCCGCGAAAGCGGCTTCGGGCGCGAAGGCGGCTGGGAAGGCCTCGCCGCCTACACGCGCCCCGCCAAACAGGGCAAGCCGCTCGCCTTGGTGAAGCCGCATATGGGCGAAGGCGGCCCCGCCGACCCGCTCGACCGCACCGCCAAACTCTACATCGGCGGCAAACAGGCCCGCCCCGACAGCGGCTATTCGCAGGCTATCTACAGCCCGCGCGGTGCGCTTCTGGGGCATGTCGGCCTCGCCAACCGCAAGGACATCCGCAACGCGGTCGAAGCGATGAACGCCGCCTCCGGCTGGGGCAAGACCACCGGCCACCTGCGCGCGCAAATCCTGTATTATGTGGCGGAAAACCTCTCCGCCCGCGCCGACGAATTCGCCAAGCGCCTCAACGCCATGACCGGCAACACCAAAGGCAAGCACGAGGTCGACGCCGCGATCCGCCAGCTCTTCACATGGGCCGCATGGGCCGACAAACACGACGGCCGCGCCAAGGGCGTGCCGATCCGTGGCGTCGCATTGGCAATGAACGAACCTGTCGGCAAAATCGGCCTCCTCTGCGCCGACGATGCGCCGCTCTTGGGCCTCGTCTCTGCCGTTGCCCCCGCCATCGCCATGGGCAACCGTGTGACCGCCATCGCCTCAGAGCCGTTCCCGCTCGCCGCGACCGATTTCTATCAGGTGCTGGAAACCTCCGACGTCCCCGCCGGCGTGGTCAACATCCTCACCGGCCGCCACGCAGAACTCGCCACCCCACTCGCCGCGCATCTCGATGTCGATGCCGTCTGGAGCTTCTCGTCCTCGGATGTCTCCGCCCAGATCGAGGCCGCCAGCGCCCGCAACCTTAAGCGCACATGGGTCAACGACGGCCTGTCGCGCGACTGGTATGCTGGGGGCGACAGCGCCGAATGGCGCGCCGCCGCAACCGAGGTCAAGACGATCTGGATTCCCTACGGCGAATAGGCGCTATTTCCGGCCAAACAGCCGCTTGAGCCGCGAGCGTCGTTCTGCGACGCCCGCATTCACCTCGTCCATCCGGTCGCCCGCCCGCTCAAAGAGCGGGTCCAGCGTCCGCTCGCGGAATTGCAGCCACGCCGCCCGTATGAACAGCGCCGCAATACCCGCAAAGATGAAGAAGAAGATGTTGAACCACGGAATAATCCGCACATCGGGGCTGTCGATGGCCCGCAGCCCCACCGCATTGGGATAGATCGACAGGAACCTGTTGCGCCAGCCGTAATGGGTCACCACAACCCATTGTTCCTGCCCCGCCGCTGAAATCAGCGCAGAGGCTTCAGCCTGCAAATCCGCACTGTCGAACTTGAAATAGGGCGGCCAGATCCAGCCGGTATCCTCGTTGCGATAGACCATCACGCCACGGCTCTCGCGCGGGAAAAAGCCCAGAAGCCAGGTCTTTTGCTTTTCGGTGTTGATCAGCCGCAGATCACGCGTCGCCTGTTCGGTATTGCCGCTGTCGGCTTGCGCGTAGAAAATCCGGTTGATGCCGGAAAAATCCTGCCGGATCACTTCCGTCGAGGTCACCCGCGCCACATCATGCTGCGGAAGCCAGTAATGCAGCATCGCGCCGACGATCAGAAACGGCAACAACCGCAGAAAGAATTTCACATAGCGCATCAGCGTCTCAATTCGTGTTGGTCACAATCAGGATGCCCGTCACCACGAGCACCGGAATGACATAGACGAGCCAGATCAGCTTCTTGCGCAGCCCTGTCTCATACTCGGCCATCCCATTGGCGATATAGGCATCCCGCGCGCCTTTCGCACCCCCGTTCGGATGCTCTTCGTCAAAAGCATCCTCCAGCGCCTCCCGCCGCAACGAGCGCGAATAGATCGACACCGACCAATAAACCACCGTCAGCACCACGGCGAGGATCACCACCAACCGAATAAAACCCATCACATCACCACGTTTCGCGCGTCCATTTCGCAGGCAGTCCCGCCGTGCTCAGGATCATAACCGGCAGCCACACAATCGCCGACATCGCGCCCCGCACCGCGAAATGCCAGACCGTCGGCCATAGCCCCACCTCTGCCAGCATCTCGCCCAGCGGTGCGCCACCCATCCTATATAGCACGGCAAACAGCATTCCCGATAGGCACAGACAGATAACAAACGCTGTCACCCCCAGCCAGATCAGCGGCCGCGCCCCTTCAGGAAACACCCCCGCCAGCAAACGCGGCACACCCCAGCCGATCACCGCCATCAACCCGACCGGCAGGATCAGGCTCGTCAGCACGCCTAGCCCTCCGCAGCCTCTGGCGCATCCTCATCGCCCAGCGCCATGTCGGTATCAGCCGCGTCAGTGTCATCCTCATCCGGCCCGTAGATCAACTCGGGATCGACGCGCCGCGCAGGTATCTCGCCACCGCGATTGGCGATCTCCTCGCCCTCGAGCGCGACCGAGTCCTCATAGGACCGCAGCACCACCTTGGTGCCCAGCTCGATCTTGTCATAGAGATGGATCACATCCTGATTGAACATGCGGATACAGCCCGCCGAGCTGCTATTGCCAATGGAAGCGATGTCATTCGTCCCGTGGATACGGAACATCGTGTCATGCCCGTTGTGATAGAGATAGAGCGCTCGCGCGCCCAGCGGATTGGTCAGCCCACCTTCCACACCACCACGAAACGGCTCGTAGACCTCCGGTTCCGTGCGCAGCATATTGGCGGTCGGCGTCCAGCTCGGCCATTCAGCCTTGCGCCGGACCACCGTGTCGAAACTCATCGCCTTGCCCTGCCGCCCAACGGCAATCGGATAGCGCCAGGCCATGCCGCCCTCGATCACGTAGTAAAGAAGCTTCGCATGGCGATCGACTTCGATCGTGCCAACAGGCTCGTCGCCATCATATTGCACCAGCGCACGGCGATTGACCCCTTGCAGATATTGCGGCGGGATCGGCGGCAGCGAATAGTCACCATCCTCGACCGGCCCGTAACCATCCACATAGCCGTAAAGGACCGGCTGTTCTTCCACGAAGTCGAGCGTTTCAGGCTCGGTCGCAACACAGGCCGTCAAGGTTCCCATAGCGCCCGCAACAAGCGCCCAGCGCCACCATGCCATCACCATATCCGCGTCCGTTCTTGTTAGATCGTCCGTTTTGATACCAACTTGATCAAAAAGAGCAAATCTCTACGCCCGACCTCGCGCAAAGGTGACATTACCGCCACAATCAAAGCCCTGCGCGGGCATCACACCCGCGCAGGCCCGTCAGCCCTTAGCCGACGACGTTGAACTCCGGCCCATAGGGGTAGCCGGTGATGTTCTCGTTGCCATCCTCGGTGATGATCAGGATGTCATGCTCGCGATAGCCACCCGCACCCGGCTGCCCGTCCGCGATGGTCAGCATCGGCTCCATGGAAATCACCATCCCCGGCTCCAGAACCGTGTCGATATCCTCGCGCAGTTCCAGCCCCGCTTCACGGCCATAGTAATGGCTCAGCACCCCAAAGGAGTGCCCATAGCCAAAGGTCCGATATTGCAGCAGGTCACGCTCGGCGAAAAAATCGTTGATCTTCGCGGTGATCTCGGCGCAGGAGGCACCCGGCTTCAGCAGGCTCATACCATATTCATGCGCGCCCACATTGGCCTCCCAGATCTTCAGGCTGGCGTCATCCACTTCGCGCACAAACATCGTCCGCTCCAGCGCCGTGTAATAGCCCGAGATCATCGGGAAGGTGTTGAGGCTCAGAATGTCGCCCACTTCCAACTGCCGCGCGGTGACAGGGTTATGCGCGCCATCGGTGTTGATGCCCGACTGGAACCAGACCCACGTGTCACGGTATTCGGCATCGGGGTAGCGCTTGGCAATCTCCAGCTCCATCGCGTCACGACCCGCCATGGCGATGTCGATCTCGCGGGCACCGGCCTTCACGGCCTCGCGGATCGCATAGCCGCCCACATCGGCGGTGGCGGCACCGGCACGGATGATCTCCAGCTCGGCGGCGGATTTGTGCATCCGCTGCACCATGGTCATCGGCGCCACATCCACCCGCGACTTCGGCGCAAGGAAGTGATCCAGCTTCCCGCTCTGCAAGAGGCTCAGGTGATCGCCCTCATAGCCGATCACACGGCCCGTGCCGGTCACACTCAGGATCGCCCGCCAGTAGTTGTCGCGCTGCCAATCGGTGTAGGTGATGTTGTCACCATGGCAGCGCCGCCACGGCTGGGCGGCATCAATGCCCGCGCTGATCGTCACGCTCTCGCTCTCGGTGACGACGAGGCCATAGGGGCGGCCAAACGCACAGTAGAGAAAGCCGGAATAATAGGCGATGTTGTGCATCGACGTGAAAACACATGCCTCCACGCCAGCCTCGGCCATGCGCGCGCGCAGGCCCTTCAGCCTCGCATCATATTCCTCGGCGGCGAAGGGAAGAATGCGATCGCCTTGGTGAAAACGGTAAAACTGCGGACGTTCCATTGGTTCAGACCTCACTTTTTGCGGGGTCTGTGCGCTCCGCGCGAGACCCCCGAAAGGTCCCGGCGTTCAGGACGACAGCAGCCCGATCGGGCCGCAAGCATCGGGGAATTCCCTGTGGCGACGCCATCGCCACGCGCTTAACGCCCGATTAGGGCCAATCACGGATTCTGGCAAGCATTTTGATCGCGCCCTTGCGCGAGACGGCGCCGCTTTACAGCGCCACCCGCCCGTTCAATTCGCCATATTCGTCCAGACAGGCCGCATTGCCGAGTGAGGCTTTGTTTTTTACCTCCTCACCGACCACCATCGACCGCGCCGCCCCCTCTACGCGCTTGTTGTTAAGCGTGTAGGGAATATCAGCAACCGTGTAGATCGCTGCAGGCGCATGGCGGGGCGAGCACTCGGCACGCAACGCGCTGCGGATCGCCTTGGCAAGCCCCGCATCCACCTCTTGCCCCGCAGCAGGCTTGATACACAGAACGATCTCCTCGTCCCCGGGGACAGGCCGTCCAAAAACAATACAATCCTCAATCGCCTCGAACCGCTCGCAGACGTTGTAGATATCCGCCGTTCCGATCCGCACCCCGCCCGGATTGAGCGTGCAGTCAGAGCGCCCGTGGATCACCGCCGAGCCATCCGCGTTCAGCGTGGCATGGTCCCCATGGGTCCAGACCTCGGGCCGATCCGCGAAATAGGTGTTGTGATAGCGCGTATCCCCGTTCTCGCCCCAGAATGTCTTGGGCATCGACGGGAACGGCTCGGTGCAGACCAGATCGCCGGACCGCCCGATGACAGGCGCATTGCGCGCGTCGAAAATATTTGCGGCCATCCCCAGCCCGCGCACGGTAAGCGTGCCGCGCCGCACAGGATGCAGCGGCGAGCCAAGCAGGAAGCATCCCAGAATTTCGCTCCCCCCCGAGATCGAGGCAAAGCCCATCGTCCCGCTGATCGCCTCATACATCCAGTCGTATTGATACGGCGCCATCGGACTGCCCGCCGCCATCAGCCAGCGCAGGCTCGTGGTGTCGAATGCCTGCTGCGGCACGAAACCGGCATCCTGCAACGTCGCCAGATACTTCGGAGAGATCCCCAGATGCGTCAGCTGCTCCGCCTCCAGCATCCGCCACAGCGGTGTGCCATCAAGCGATCCATCCGCGTTCTTGAGGATCGGCGCCCCGTCATACAGCACCACCGTCGCCCCCGCGCCCAGACCCGAAACGATCCAGTGATACATCATCCACGCCGTATTGGTGTACCAGCTCACCCGATCCCCGCGCCGCACATCCGCGTGCAGGATATGCTCCACCGCATGTTTCAGGATCACGCCGCCGGTGCGGTGCACAATCGCCTTGGGCTGTCCCGTCGTGCCGGATGTATAGAGCACATAGCACGGGTCATCGAACGCGACGCGCGTGAACTCCAACGCCGCCCCCTCCGTTCCGAACGCCTCGTAGCCCGTCACCGGCGCATCCGCCGTCACCGCCCCCTCACCCACGAGCACCAGATGGCCCAGCCCGTCGATCCGCGCCGCCAGTTCGGTGATCCGCTCGGAAATATCGAAATCCTTCCCGCCATAGCGGAATCGCGCCTGCGCGATCAGCACTTTCGGCGCGACCTGCCCGATCCGGTCATGGATCGCCGCCGCCCCGAAATCCGGCGAGCACGAGGTCCACACACCCCCGACCGCCAGCGTCGCCAACAGCGTCACCAGCGCCTCCAACCGGTTTGGCAGCACCACGCCCACACGGTCGCCCGGCACGATACCGGCCGCTTTCAGCCCGTCCGCCACCCGCGCGACCTCACCCCGCAGCGCATCCGCACTCACCGCGCGACGATGCCCTGTCTCGTCGGTTTCAACCACCGCCTCCTGGGGCAAGGCGCGCATCATATTTTCCGCAAGATTGACCCGCGCCCCGGGGAAAAACGCGGCCCCCGTCATCCAATGCGCGGGATCGGGCCGGAACACGGTCTCCCCGCGCTCTCCCACAACGCCCGCAAAATCCCATACAGCGCCCCAAAATCCCGCCAGATCACTGACAGACCACCGGTGCAGGCTGTCATAGTCTTTGGGATCAAAGCCGTTCTCCCGCGCGAACCGCGCCATTGCACTGGTTTCGATCTGATCTTCGGACGGGGTCCAGATGATATCGGACATGACGGAGGCCTCCCTGGTGCAATGCTGCACCTGCAAATTCTCTTTGCAGCAGAGACTAGGCCCAACGCGTCAGGAAATACAAGCCTCCCGCAAAACATGCGCCGATCCATCGCCGCACCGCAGCACTCCAAATGAAAACGCCCGCGGTCTCCCGCGGGCGCTCTCTCAATTCTGATGGCAGCTCCGCCTAGGCCGCGACCAGCCCGCGCTGCATGTCCCAGCGGCGGATCAGCCAGATGAGGGGGATAGAAACGACCACCGCCCAGACCTTGCCCATCACCTGACCTGTCAGGAAATCCAGGCTGCCGAATGCCAGCCACAGGAACAGCACGCTGTCCACCACAAGGCCCACAAAGCTTGACGCCACAACCGCCGTGATCAGCCCGCGCTTTTGCAGCGGGGTAAACACCGCAAGGTCAGCGCTTTCCGCAAAAAGGAACGCCACCACAGACGCCACGACCAGCGCAGGCGCCGCGACAAAGCCCGACAGCGCCGCACCGACGACAATCGCGCCCATCGCCCATTTCACGCCCAAACGCCGCTGAACCAGATCGCGCAGCACCAGCGCAAAGCCTACCGCCAGCACACCGCTCGGCGCGGTAATGCCCGGCCAGACGGGGATCACGCACGGCCCGTCAGGGTAGCAGACAGTGCCGACATTGCCGATCATCCAGTTCGCAAGTGGAATGGTCAGCGCAAACAGCGCCAGATAGATGAACCCTTCGGTCCGTTGAATGGTTCCGGTGTTCATGGGTTTATCCTCTTCCACGGTAAGTCGGGACGCCCTGCTCGGGGATCCACACATCTTTCGGCTCGGGGCCGGTTTGCCAGAATACGTCAATCGGTATGCCGCCGCGCGGATACCAGTAGCCACCGATCCGCAACCATTCCGGCTCCAAAAGGTCCGCCAGCCGCCGCCCGATCGACACGGTGCAATCCTCATGGAACGCACCATGATTGCGGAAGGAGGTGAGATAGAGCTTCAGCGACTTGCTCTCCACCAGCCATTTGCCCGGCACATAGTCGATCACCAGATGGGCAAAATCGGGCTGTCCCGTCATCGGGCAGAGCGAGGTAAATTCAGGCGCGGTAAAGCGCACCGCGTAGCGGGTATCCGCCTGCGGGTTCGGTACCTTTTCGAGCACCGCCTCTTCGGGGCTCTTGGGGGTTTCGGTCGTCTGGCCCAGCTGGGTCAGGCCCGAATAGATATCTTCTTTCGACATCGGGGTGTCCTCATTTCGAGGCCCCCGGCCACGCGGCCAGTTCCGGCGCGGGAAAGATCCTGCGCGTTGGTCCCTTGTTTTGTCCGGGTAGGCTGCGACCGGAGGCTATTCGCCATGCGCCGCGCTCTAGACGATTACCCCACGCGAGGAAAGAGATTTCTCACAATGAATGATCGGGGCGCAGCGTCCGACCGCGGGTGGGCGCTCCACCCTCGCAGGTCCGCACTTTATCCCCCCACGCCCCTCCGCGTTCGATCCCCGCGACCGCATGCCCAAAGCGTCCGCCCAAGGGGGCGGTCGGACGCTGCGCGGCGGCCTGCGGCCTTGTCCCGCGCATAGGCACCGCCGCACATTCGCTCTGGTGCCCTCATGCGGACTCACTTACCCTCTCCACATGAAGTGGCGGGAACTCACCGAACGGCAGATCCGCAAAGCGCAGGCCGAAGGCCAGCTCGACAACCTGCGCGGCGCAGGCAAGCCGCTGCAATCCGATGGGGCATCTAGCTCCGCCGATGCGGTGGGCTTCCGCATCATGGCCGAAGCAGGTGCATTGCCGCAGGAAATCGCGCTCAAGAAAGAGTGCGACGCCAAGCGCGCCGAACTTGCCGCCCTCACCGATCCCGCCGCCCGGAAAATGGCGATGGCAGAACTGGCAAGCCTTGAGATGCGCTACGCGATGGCTGTGGAAGCACGGCGCAAATATTTCGGCTCCGATTAGCCACTGTAACGTTGCCCGAACGTTCGGCAATCGGCCGAAATCATGCATCTCTATATGCATGGCATGTGCATAGGATGTGCATAAGTTGTGCATCAACGTTTATTGGCGCGATGCGAATTCCCCGCAAAGCGTAAACACGCAACAGGTGACAATCGCCGCCCCAAGCGACATGCTGGTTAACACCGCACTTCAAAAGGGATCGGCACGCCGCAAAATGCAAAACCTCATCACAGATGTTGCGGGCCTGCGCGTCGGCAACGCCAGCGACCCCGTGTTAAAATCCGGCGTCACGGTTCTGGTGCCGGACCGCCCAGCCGTTGCCGGTGTCAGCGTCATGGGCGGCGCACCGGGAACGCGCGAAACCGATCTCCTCGCGCCAGACAAAACCGTTGAAAAGGTTGATGCTTTGCTGCTTTCGGGCGGCTCCGCCTTCGGCCTCGCAGCGGCAGACGGGGTGTCTGATGTCTTACGCAAGCAGGGCATCGGCGTGCCTGTTGGCCCCGTCCGCGTGCCCATTGTGCCCTCTGCAATTCTGTTCGATCTGTTGAATGGCGGGGACAAGGACTGGGATGAAAACCCCTATCCCGCGCTTGGCCGCGCCGCGATGAAAAATTTAGGAAAAAATTTTGAATTGGGCACGATAGGTGCCGGAACCGGCGCCACAACCGCCACTTTGAAGGGGGGCTTGGGGTCCGCCTCCGAATCGCTCCCCTCCGGCCACACCATCGGTGCCCTCGCCGCCGTAAACGCCGTGGGCTCCGCGACCATCGGGGACGGCCCACATTTCTGGGCACATCCCTTTGAAAAAGATGGAGAATTCGGCGGACTCGGCGGCCCTGAAAGCTACCCGTCAGGCCCGCCCAGCACCAAGCTGGATGCCCCGAAAAACACCACAATCGCAATCATCGCCACCGACGCAGCCCTCACGCAGGCCCAATGCACCCGCCTCGCCACCGCCGCCCAAGACGGCATCGCCCGCGCCCTCCTTCCTGCCCACACTCCGGCCGACGGAGACCTTGTTTTCGCGCTCTCAACAGGCGCGAAACCCATTGACTACGCAGCACTTTTGATGCTCGGCCACCATGCATCCACTTGTTTATCAAGGGCAATTTCCAGAGGCATCTTCGCGGCCACGGCCGAGGTTAACGATACTCTCCCGACATGGACCGAACGCTTCGGTCCCTAGCCCCGCCGGCGAAAACGCCCCTCAAAGAGCCACGCGAGAAGGATCAATCCCGAGCTCAAAAGCAGTACCAACCAGCCCGGCAAAATCGGCCATAGCTCCATATCCCTAACGCGATACGCCTCTCGCGGAACGATCCCAGCCCACCCATTCCCCGCAGCGACCCGCCCTTCTCGAACTGCTCGAATGTCGGGTAAGCCGTTCTCTTCCTTAAAGATTCCGCCTCCTGTTCGCTCCACGACAGGCTGTATCAACCCACCATCGGCAATGGTATTCGCGAATTCCTTCGGCGCCGTAGGACCCAAGGCAATAACAGCTTCCTCCGCCCCGTCACTCAGTCGGTAAAGTCCGATCTCTGGCGCTTCCCAAAGGGCCTCAAACCGTCCAGGCCCTTGTTCTGAAAGAGAAACAATCGCCTCACCCCCGTCCGGCGAAGTAATCGTCACGGACCGAGGCTCCTCCGCCAATGTTCGCCGGACGATCCTCATCGTCTGCCCGGAAGGCTCAACCCAAAGCGCTTCTTCCTCCAACTCCGGTTCTTTCATCAACCAATGCGCCAGTCCCCGCAGCAGCTCCGCCTGCGGTCCTCCTCCATCATATCCCCGGTCCCACAGCCACGCTTGATCAGACGCCAGTAGCGCCACACGCCCTTCACCTGCGTCACCCAACATCAGAAGAGGCGCGCCATCGACGCCTTCGAGCACCACTCTCGTGTCCTCTCGGGCCGCCACTTCCACCTGCCGCAACCAGCGCCCCCAGTCCGGCTCCACCAAATCACCACCGGCCAAACCGCCAGTAACAGGATGACGGGTTCCCACGTCTGTCAGCTTCGGCAAGACTTCGCGCTCAAATACCCGTGCCGTCGGAATGCCGGGAAGGATAGTTTCAAGCGGTGAGCGGAATACACTTTCTGGGCCCGCGAAATCGGGCCCCGCCGCAACCAAAAGAGCGCCGCCCTCTTCAACATAACGTCGAATGTTATCAAAATAGCTTCCCGGCAAAAGCCCCCTTCGCTTGTAGCGGTCTAATATGATGAGGTCGAATTCATCAATCTTTTCAACGAACAACTCGCGTGTTGGAAAGGCTATCAACGACAGCTCAGTGACCGGCGTTCCGTCCTGCTTGCCTGGCGGACGAAGAATTGTGAAATGCACCAGATCGACCGAACTATCCGATTTCAGCAGGTTCCGCCATGTCCGCTCTCCCGGATGCGGCACACCGCTGACCAGCAAAACCCGTAGCCGGTCGCGCACCCCATTGATCTGTACAACCGCACTGTTGTTCCGGTCCGTCAATTCGCCTTCCACAGTCGGCGTGTTGAATTGAAGCACGTTCATTCCGGCATGCGGCAGACTCACAGGAACCTCAATGTCTTCATTTAATGAAACATCGAAGTGCAACGGCTCCCCGCCGTCGACCGAAATCGTCAGCGGCACAATGGTTTCAGCCAATGCCTCAGCGTCATTGCCAAACGCATCAATCCGCAGGATCATCCGAAATGGCTCACCAAGGATCGCAAAGGCTGGCGCATCCCGAACCGTGAGGCGCCGATCAAAATCATCCGCATTTCCGGTTAGGATCACATGCATCGGCGCGGGGATGAAGTCTGGTGCCGCAGTTAAATCATGTAACTGCCCGTCAGTGATCAGAAATACGCCCGCAACGCGGCCAGCGGGCTCCGCCGCAAGCGCTTGCTGCAGCGCCGCCATCAATCTGGTACCTGCATCTCCCTCGCCATCCAGTACCTCCACAACGCGCAAGTCCGTGTTCGCGCGCTCGGCTACCGCGTCGCGGATGCCCGAAACAGCACTCTCCCTCTGCAAAGGCCGATCGCCCAATTCTTGGCTGCTGCTTCGATCCACGACAGCGATGACGATATCGGGCAAGGGGTCACGTTCTTCCAAACGAAGCGCAGGGTTTGCGAGCGCCGCAAGGACAACACTCCCAGCCAGTAGCCGGAATTTTGCACCACCCAAACCACGCCACTGACCAAAAAGTGCGAAAACCAACATGGCTGCGCCGAGAATCCCTATCACCAGCCACGGCACGTAAGGGGCAAAGGTAACGACTCCGCTCATTGGCCTAGCCTGTCCAGCAAAGCAGGCACATGCACCTGATCGGCCTTGTAGTTGCCAGTGAGCACATGCATCACCACGTTCACACCAAATCGATAGGCAAGCTCACGTTGCCGCGCCCCTGCCTGCCCGCGCCCGACTGGATAGAGCGGGAAGCCAGCGGCATCCAAGGCCCAGGCCCGTGCCCAATCATTTCCGCCAATGATGACAGGCGTTACGCCATCGTTCGGGTCGCGCAATGCCAGACCATCCCCTTCCCCGCCTTGGGAGCCGCGTAGAACCTCGACCCAAACCTCCCCGTTGTGCCGCCCAGGGTAACTTTGCAGCAGATAAAATGCCCGCGAAAGCACATGATCCTCGGGAACCGGCTCCAATGGAGGAATATCCAAACCGATCGTGATCGCACGGAGCTTCGAAGCCTCTACCGAACCCGTTCCAAACCCGGCGAAGCCCGCATCCCGCGTATCAAAAAGGATCAACCCACCCGCTTTCAAATACCGGTTCAGTTTCTCATAGGCGGATCGGCTGGGAACAGGCTGATTGCCTGAGATGGGCCAATACAACAGCGGATAGAACGCCAATTCGTCCAACTCGACATCCACTCCCACTGGCAACGCAGGTTCCACCGCCGTGCGCCTCGTTAGAATTTCCGAGAGACCCTGCAATCCTTCACGGGCTGTTTGATCTACATCTGAATCTCCGGTCAACACATGCGCCAAGGTCACCTCTCCGGCAGCCCGAATACCGGCAGGATCAATTTCCTGCGCCCATACGCCTTCATCGGAAGGACTCCAGACAAACAGAAATGCAATCAGTCCCGCCACCCGGTGCCCGCGGCCCGAGAGCCGGCCGGTTAGGACCAATGTCGCCAGGATATCCGTTATCAACAGCCCCACTGCCACCATGAACAACGGCGGCATCAGGTTCATCGACGAAACTCTTTCAAAGCCGGACATGGCGATCCAATCCGGCCAATCGATCCGGTTCAAATTGTGCCCCTCGACCGCCACGTTGATCGCTCGTCTTCCGACTTCCCCTTCATAAAGACCCGGCCGAAGATCCGGCCCGATCGCCCCTTCCAGCAATTCGTTGCCTTTGACAGGTTGCCGCGTATCCACCCCAGCCAAGCGGCCGTACCCGTCCATTTCCTCTACGAGCTGCCAGAGGCTCTCAGGCGCCATATTCACACGATCAATGCTGACACCGGTCACCAGCCGTTCAAGCATCTGAACAAATAGTCCCGAAAGCGGAAGGCTGGACCACTCTGCGTTCGCCGTGACATGAAACAATACGACCTGCCCCGAACCAAGGGTCTTGCGCGTGACGAGCGGCGTTCCATCATCCAAGGCAGCCAGCACGCGTTGGCTCAGTTCCGGATCCGGTTGCGCCACCACCTGCGCTGTAACCGAGACATCATTCGGCACCACCAAACCAGCGAAAGGTCCGCTTCCATCAAAAGGCGCGAGCGATTTGGGTGCCCCCCAGCTCATGGCACCCCCTACACTCCGCCCTCCGCTGCGAAGTCTGACGGGCAGTAGATTGTCTTCAGAACGGCGAGCCAATTCGCTTGCGGCGAGTCGCGGCCCCGCAAAACGAATCAGCGTCCCTCCTTCCCTGACCCAACGTTCCAGATCAGTAGCGGCCTGACCTGGAATTTCGGTAACATCAGCGAGGATGATCGCATCCATCCCGGCTGGGATGATTTCTGACAAAGGGCGCTCGAAGAGGTCGGCATTCGGGTTCAACGCCTCCCGCAGATAGTGAAGCGGCGAGAGCAACTCCGCGCCTTCCCTTGGCACATTATCTGACACAAGAGCCACTTTAGGGCGCCGCAAACTATCATCGACAAGCCATACGCTCCCTGCAGAGCGAACACCGGCAAATTCGATACGCACCAGCCTGTTTCGGATTTCCGGGGGAAGGTCTATCTGAACTGTCGCCCGATCAGCGCCCTCGACGAATTCAAGCGCAACTTGAAGAAGCGTGCGCTCGACGCCCGCCGGATCCAATCCGACTACATTGACATTCCGCGTGAGCGCATCTCCAACCGGTCGCCGCTTGGCAGCGATCGACAATAGACCATCCTCCACCGTCAGGTCATCGAGAAGGTAGACGGGGCTAGGTTTCTCAAGCACCCTAACCTCGGCAACCGCACGCAGTCCCTTTAGTACACCTTCGCGCCAATCCCCGTCCAACCCGTCCGATATCCAGAGGGCATCAACTCGCTGGGCCAATGTTGCGATCCAGCTTCGGCTCTCCTCCGCTGACCCAAGCCAAGGAACAGGTTCCAGAACTTCCAGTCGCGCCAAAGCGTCGGACCAAGGCCCGAAAACGATCTCGGCTTCGGGAGTGCCGGTTGCGATTAGGGCCACCTGTCGCCCCTCTCTACCGGCCTGTGTAATCTCACTAGCCGCGCGCTCTGTCCGAAGTTCCCAGTCCGGAGCAGCGGCCCAACTGTTGTCGATGATCACTAAAAGCGATGCATCGCTGGATCGTTCCACACCTTGCGGTGACCAGCGCGGTTCGGCTGCCGCAAATATCAGGCTGGCGGCAATCAGGCAGCGCAGGATCAACAACCAGGGCGGCGTGCGATCAGCTTGCCGCTGCTTATCTTCGAGGCCGATCAACAGGGCAACACCGGGGAACCTCCGTCTCACGGCGGCCGGCGGAACGGCCCGAAGCACCAACCACAAAACGGGGAGCGCCAATAGCCCGGTCAGCAACAAGGGGCTGGCAAAACTCAAGCCCGCAATCATGCCTGACCCTCCACCGCGTTCCGCAACCACAGCAGAGCATTCGTGGGGGAATGATCCGTAACGTGACGTCCGAATGCCCATCCCCGCGCGCGTGCGAAGTCACGCAACCATGCCTGACGCGCCTCCAGCCGGGCAAGATAACGTTCTCGAAGTGCCGAGGCTTGATCTACTTCATAGCGAAGCGCACCTGTCATGCTTTCAAAAACGGTCCGGCCGTCGAATGGGAAATGACTTTCTTGGGGGTCAATGGCCTGTAGCATCACGACACGCTGCCCCCGATCGGCCAATTTTCCCAATGCGGCTTCGATCCGGTGAAGATCGCCCAAAAAATCAGAAACCAGCACGATCGCACCAGCATCGAGTTCGATCTCGGGCGGAACGCCATAGTCGTCATTCACGGTGAAATCGAGTGCCTGTGCAATGCGACCTGCCTGTGCGGCACCACGCGCCGGTGGCACGGGCTTTGGGCCAGCCAGCCCTGCGCGTTCACCCGCCCGAAGCAAAAGGATCGCCAACGCGAGCCCCAAGACTTCGGCGCGATCAGCTTTGCTCCGCGCCAGCGATGAAAATTGCATCGACTGGGACTGATCGACCCAGATCACCGCGTTGCGGGCGACCTGCCATTCTTTCTCCTGAACAAAAGCTTGATCACCGCGAGCCGACTTGCGCCAGTCAATCCGGCGGGCCTCGTCGGTCGGGGTAGCCGGGCGAAACTGCCAAAAAGTATCCCCTGCTCCCGTTTGCCGCCGCCCGTGCGCTCCAAGCAAAACCGATTTCGCCAGCCGCTCGGCCCTCACAAGAACAGGCGGAACAACGGCTGCCAATTCCTCTGCGTCTAAGCGCATCAAATCAGGGGTGGCGTCGGAACCTGGCGTCACGCCGCGACCTCTCCGGCCTCGCTCTGCCGGACAATTTCTGAAATCAAAGCCTCAAGGCCCATACCCTCGGCCCGTGCAGAATAGCTGATCGCCATCCGGTGCCGTAGAACAGGTATCGCCAGGGCCGACACATCTTCCACAGACGGAGCAAGCCGCCCCGACAGGAGTGCCCTCGCACGGCTCATCAGCATCAATGCCTGTGCCGCTCGTGGCCCCGGACCCCAAACCACATGGCGGGCAACCGTCGCGCTCGCTTCGTCACCAGGCCGACATCGGCGGACGATATCAAGGATCAGATCGACAACCGCATCTCCCACCGGCACGCGACGCACCAATTCCTGAGCACGTCTGAGACTATGCGCATCGAAAACCGCTGCGGCCTCCTCCTCCTGCACACCTGTCGTCGATAAAATAATATCTCTCTCAGTCGCTCGGTCGGGATAGACAACATCAATCTGCACCAGAAACCGATCCAACTGCGCCTCAGGGAGAGGGTAAGTCCCCTCCTGCTCGATCGGATTTTGCGTAGCGAGCACGTGGAAGGGCGCCTCCATTTGCCGCCGCTGGCCCGCAACGGAAACTTCCCGTTCCTGCATCGCCTGTAACAGCGCCGACTGCGTTCTGGGACTGGCGCGATTGATTTCATCCGCCATCAGAAGCTGGCAAAAAATCGGTCCTTCGATGAATCGAAAATGCCGACTTCCATCATCGGCTGTTTCGAGAACTTCAGCGCCGATAATGTCGGAGGGCATCAAATCCGGTGTGAACTGAATCCGATTGGTATGCAGCCCCATCACCGTGCCAAGCGTCTCCACGAGACGGGTTTTCCCCAGCCCCGGAAGCCCCACGAGCAGGGCGTGCCCACCAGCCATCATTGCAGCCAGCGCCAGTTCCACGACGTCCTCTTGTCCGATGAACCGTTTGGCGATGCTATCCCGCGCCGCCCGCAATTGTGTGCCCAGTTGTTCGACCTCGGCCAATATTGCGTCGTTCTCTGCCATGACATTTCCTAACATGAACCCTATGTTCTCAGGAGAACAGATATCCCGCAAAACCCCAATGGCAAAAAACCATGACCGGACAAAAGACTGTGAACCCAAGCGCAGACAGCATCGCAACCTCCGCTCGTGCCGCTGTAAAAAAGGGACCACCGCCCGTGGACAATTGGAATCCTCCCTTTTGTGGCGACCTCGATATGCGGATCGCGCGGGACGGTACGTGGTTCTATTTGGGAACACCGATCGGCAGGCATGAGCTGGTCAAGCTTTTCGCCAGCATCATCCGCAAGGACGGCGAAAAATATTACCTTGTCACACCCGTCGAAAAAGTCGGAATTACCGTCGACGACGCGCCTTTCGTGGCGATTGATTTTGAACCGAGCAAAGACGGACTGGCCTTTGTTACCAATGTCGGTGACGAGGTCGTCGCCGGACAGGAAAATCCAATTCGGGTCATCCGCGACCCGGAAACCGGAGAACCCTCTCCCTACATCCTGATCCGTCGCAACCTTGAAGCCCTGATCGATCGCAAAAGCTTCTATCGCCTTGTCGATATCGGCGAAGTCGCTCCTCACCAGGGCGCGGATTGGTTTGGCGTATGGTCGGGCGGTGTTTTCTTCCCGATCATTCCGGCGGATGAGCTGCCCTAGCAGCCATGCCCCGCTTCTGCGCCAATCTGACCCTGCTTTTTACCGAAGTTCCGCTCGCCGACAGATTTTCTGCGGCTCGTAACCATGGGTTCGGAGGCGTCGAGGTCTTATTCCCCGGAGAGCTGGGTGTGGCGGGCTGTGCGCAGCGTGTCGACAGCGCGGGCCTTCCTCTGGCGCTCCTCAATTGCCCGGTCGACACGCCCGATCCTGCAACATTTGGCAGTGCCGCCAACCCCGAACGCCGCACCGAATTCAATGCAGAGCTGGAGCGCGCCCTTTCCTTCGCAGAGCGGCTACGACCGGATTTCGTGCACCTTATGGCTGGGCGCACTATCGCAGCCGATTGGCGCGATGTTTTTTGCGAGAATCTGCAACGGGCCACGCAAAAGGCACCTTGGCAGACCTTTACAATCGAGCCGCTCAACACATTCGACGTACCGGAGTATGCCCTGTGTGACTTTGATACCGCGCTGGAGATTATCGAGGATGTCGCCGCACCAAATCTCCGCCTTCAATTCGATACATATCATGCGCACCGCATCACCGGGGATATTATCGGAACGTGGCACAAAGTCTGTAAACACACCGCGCACATCCAGATCGGCGGGATTCCAGACCGCCATGAACCGCTGGACGGAGAGTTCCACTACAGCGACTTCTTCTCGGAATTGGACCGCACTGGCTACAAAGGGTGGGTCAGCGGCGAATACCACCCAAAGCATCAGACCGGAGATGGACTCTCATGGCTCCGCGCCCTCTGATTCCAGTACATCGCGCGGAATTGAAGCGAATTCGCGGCTCCATAAGAGCCAGATGACGATCGAAGAAGCGATCACCAACGCCAGTGGCCCGATGAGCCAGGCAAGCGCGCCAAGCGCAAAATACATGGACTGCAAGCCTCTGTTATAATTCACTGCAGCGCGTATATTCAGCTCTGCCGCCTGTCGGGCCCGAGGTAGAGCCAGCGGGTGTTCAGGGTCGTTTGGCACAGCGCCCATGACCACCGAACAATATCCAAAGACACGATGTGCCCACACAAATTTGAGGAATGCATTGGTCAAGAACAGCGCTACGATCAGTAACTTGACCTGCCAGACGAATGCCGGTGCGGCTTCGGCAGTGAATTCCTCAGCAACGCCGCGCAGAGGTGCCGTATTTCCCACAAGCGCCAGCACACCCCCAATAGCCAGAATGCATGTCGACGCGAAAAATGATGTTCCCTGCCTGAGACTCGCAACCAGAGTCGCATCAAAAATGCGATTGTCACGGGTTACGAATTCCACCATCCAGTCACGCCGGTAAGCCGCCATGAGCGACGTAACTGAGCTTCGCCCTTTAGCCGGGTGCTCAATACGCCAACTGATGCCAAGCCAGCCAACCAGCAGAAACATGACAGCAGCAGCATCATAGGCAGACAACAGTGCGAGATGATCAATAAGGGTCATGATTTCTCTATAGGTGCCGCATGGACACTTGCCAAATCTGAAAATTGGTTATATTTTTTTACCAATCGGAGGGATCGACATGGAAATGCCAACGCCAAGCGGCGCAGTTATTGCGAAAAAGGCCAGAATTGTTGAAAAACTAAGCGCTGTCCTGTCAGACGGCGGAGTGATCTCGGACGAATCCGAGACCCGGGCCTATGAATGCGATGGCCTGAGTGCGTATCGTTGCCCGCCACTTTGCGTAACCCTCCCACGATCAACAGAAGAAGTCGCCGCAGTCCTGAAAATTTGCCACGAGGAAAACGTCCCGGTCGTTCCTCGCGGTTCGGGCACATCGCTCGCGGGGGGCGCCCTACCCACCGCAGATTCGGTAATCCTGGGCGTGGCGCGGTTAAATGCCGTTATGGAAACGGATTACGACAACCGATACATTCGTGTGCAATCCGGCAGGACCAATCTGTCGGTCACTGGTGCGGTGGAAACCGACGGATATTTCTACGCACCCGATCCGTCCTCCCAACTCGCATGTGCGATCTCCGGCAATATCGCTATGAATTCGGGCGGCGCACATTGCCTTAAATACGGGGTCACCACGAACAATCTCCTCGGCGTCACGATGGTGATGATGGACGGGACAATCACTGAAATCGGTGGCGCGCATATGGATGCTGCGGGGCTGGACCTGCTCGGCGTGATTTGCGGCTCCGAAGGGCAGCTGGGTGTCGTGACTGAGGCAACCCTGCGCATTCTCCCCAAACCCGAAGGCGCACGCCCGGTCCTTATGGGCTTCAACAGTAACGAAGTTGCCGGTGCCTGCGTGAGCGACATCATCAAGGCCGGTGTTCTACCTGTCGCGATTGAGTTCATGGATCGCCCTTGCATCGAAGCTTGCGAGGCCTTCGCAAAAGCAGGCTACCCGATGTGTGAGGCGCTTCTGATAGTTGAGGTCGAGGGCTCACCGGCCGAAATCGACGAACAACTCGCCCTGATAAAGAATATCGCTCAAAAGCATGATCCTGTCGAATTACGCGAAGCCCGCGATGCGGATGAAGCGGGGCGAATCTGGCTGGGCCGCAAGTCGGCTTTCGGCGCTATGGGGCAGATCAACGACTATATGTGTCTCGACGGGACCATACCCGTCTCGGAGCTTCCGTTTGTGCTGCGCCGCATTGGTGAAATGAGCAAGGACTTCGGGCTGGACGTTGCCAACGTATTTCATGCCGGTGACGGGAATATGCATCCGCTGATACTCTACAATGCGAATAAGCCCGGAGACCTTGAGACCTGCGAAGCTTTTGGCGCAGAAATCCTCAAGCTATGCGTTGAAGTCGGCGGCTGCCTGACCGGCGAGCATGGTGTCGGGATCGAAAAACGCGACCTGATGCTGACGCAATATACCGACGAAGACCTCTCGGCACAGATGGCGGTCAAGGACGTTTTCGATCCGAGCTGGCTCCTGAACCCGGCAAAGGTATTCCCTCTTGGCTCCAGTGCCACCCACCGCGAAAACCGCGCCGCATGATGCGCCATGCAAACGAAAGGCGCTGAGATGCTCACACCAACGACCGAGCATGAGCTCGCCGACTGTATATCTGCGGCAACGTCGCCTTTCCGCATTCAAGGGGGCGGCACCCGCCCCATTGGGCTGGTTGCCAACGGCTGCACCCCACTTTCCACCAGTGGCCTGAACGGAATTTCACTTTACGAACCGGGTGCGCTGACGATCGTGGTAAAATCCGGCACCCCGCTTTCAGACGTCAAAGCCGCACTGACAGCCCAAAACCAGCGCCTCCCGTTTGAACCGCCGGACTACCGCGCCCTACTTGGGACCGATGGAACCCCGACGATTGGCGCTGTTGCTGCGATGAACCTGTCAGGCCCCCGCCGTGTGCAGGTCGGCGCCGCCCGCGATTATATGCTGGGCGTTCGGTTTGTGAACGGGAGCGGTCAAATCCTGAAAAACGGCGGCCGCGTGATGAAGAATGTTACCGGATACGATCTGGTGAAACTTTTGGCAGGCAGCTACGGGACGCTCGGTATCCTGACCGAAGTCGCTCTGAAGGTGCTGCCCAGCGTCGAAGAAACCGCAACACTGTCGCTTTCGGATCTATCCCCCGATCAGGCTGTTCGTGCGATGGCGAGCGCTCTTGGGTCTCCATTCGAAATCAACGGCGCAGCCCACGATCCGGCGACGGCACAAACTTACTTCCGGCTCGAGGGCTTCCGCGCATCCGTGCAATACCGCAGCGAACGCCTCGCTGCGCTCCTCGAACCCTTCGGCGAAGTTGCAAAAATCGACGATGCCACCTCAATCTGGACCGATATTCGCGATGTTCGCCCTTTTGCTGGGCTGCCCGGCGATGTCTGGCGTCTGTCGATCAAGGCAACGGACGCACCGAGCCTGCTCGACCGCGCCGCGCCACTTGGGAGCATGCTGGATTGGGGCGGTGGTCTACTATGGCTTCGGATGAGCGAGGGGACCGATCTACGCGCGAAACTGGGTAATTTCGCAGGGCATGCCACGCTGATCCGCGCCAATGACGAGACCAAAGCGAGAATACCGACCTTCCATCCAGAAGCGGCCCCACTCGCCGCCATTGCCGATGGCCTGCGCCAAAAATTCGACCCTCGCGGCATCCTGAATCCAGGCATAATGGGCTGACAATGCAGACAAATTTCTCTCCCGAACAGCTTAAGGATCCGGGGATCCAGCGCGCAAACGAAATCCTGCGCGCCTGTGTGCATTGCGGGTTTTGCACGGCCACATGCCCGACCTATCAGGTTCTTGGCGATGAACTCGACAGCCCGCGCGGCCGCATTTACCTGATCAAGGACATGCTGGAAAACGACCGCGTCCCGGATGAGAAGACCGTAAAACACATTGATCGCTGTCTCTCCTGCCTGGCCTGCATGAGCACCTGTCCTTCCGGCGTGCACTATATGCATCTCATTGATGAAGCCCGCGCCTACATCGAAAAACACTACGACCGCCCATGGTCAGATCGCGCCTTGCGTTGGGTGCTCGCGCGGATCCTCCCCTATCCGATGCGGTTCCGCGTGGCACTGCTAGGTGCCAAGATCGCCCGCCCGTTCCGCCGTCTGATCCCGGATGCCCGTTTGCGTGCGATGCTTGATATGGCCCCCCAAACGATTCCGCCTGTCAGCCGCAATGACGATCCGCAGAGCTTTCAGCCGGTGGCCCCGCGCCGCATGCGGGTGGCACTCATGACAGGCTGCGCCCAACGCGCACTGAACACCGACATAAACGATGCAACAATCCGGCTGTTGCGCCGCTTGGGATGCGAAGTTGTCATTGCCGAAGGTGCGGGTTGCTGTGGAGCTCTGACCCATCACATGGGGCGCGAAACCGAGAGCCACACCACGGCCGCCAAGAACATCCGCTCGTGGATCCGTGAAATGGATGGCGAAGGCCTCGACGCCATTGTGATCAACACCTCAGGCTGCGGCACGACCGTCAAGGACTACGGCCATATGTTTCGCAACGAGCCTCTCTCCGCCGAGGCCGCACGCGTCAGTGCCATTGCCAAGGACATTTCCGAAGTCCTTGTCGATCTGGGGCTTCCCGAAGACGTGAATGCACCGGAAATGAAAGTCGCCTATCACGCGGCCTGCTCCCTGCAACATGGTCAGCAGATCAAGTCTCACCCGAAGACTCTGCTCAAATCCGCAGGGTTCACCGTGTTGGAACCTGCCGATCCGCATCTTTGCTGTGGGTCCGCCGGAACTTATAACCTCATGCAGCCTGAGATTTCGGGCAAACTAAAGGAACGGAAAATCCGCACTCTGGAGGCACTGACCCCCGATGTCATCGCCGCCGGAAACATCGGATGTATGATGCAAATCGGATCCGGTACGGGGGTGCCTGTCGTGCATACGGTCGAACTGCTAGACTGGGTAACGGGCGGACCAAAACCGGCGTCCCTGAAACGATCCGAAGAACCGCGCACACCAGAGGTTCCAATCCTGCGCTGAACGACTAGTCTGTCAAGTGACCGGCGCACGAGCCGGCGAGCATGGAACAACGGATGCGGCAGGCGGCAATAGTTTCGGGCATACTCGCGCTCCTGAGTTTCGGAGCGATGGGCCATGCGCAAGATCAGGCAATCACTGCTGACGTCTATGGAGACTGGAAGGCGGTTGGACGGCTCGACATTCGCGACCAAGGCTTCTGTACAGCTGCTTTGATTGATATCGATATCGTCGTCACAGCCGCACACTGCCTGATAGATCACCATTCTGATGGCTTTGTGAATGTCGAACGGGTGACCTTTCACGCGGGCCTGCGCAACGGAACGGCTGAAGTCACGCGACAGGGACGGAGTATAACAGTTCACCCTGCC
>JAEPMR010000021.1 GCA_017643845.1 Marivivens sp.
CCTTGAACCGGATGGTATCCCCCTCGTCCGCGCCAGAGGCGATCACCCCGCTGACATGACTGTCGCTACCGACCGTCACCGCATCTCCGTTAATCGTAAGGCCGTTGTCAGTCACACCGGCTGTAAAGGATCCGATCTGACCGGCATTGATTGATGCCGCCTGCACATCAAGCCCCCCGTCAAATGTCGCACCCTCACCCGTAAATGCACTGAGCGATCCGCCCGTGATAGAACCCGCCTCACTCACCGTACCGAAATCAGCCGTCAGTCCCAGCGTCGCTGTGACCGTTCCGTCGCCGCTTTCGGTTGTGTAACTTCCATCCTGAAGCGCGGTGAGCGTCACCTGACCGCTATATTGCGCAGTTCCTGTCAGCCCCAGATAATCGTCCATCGGTGCCGCGTTGATGTGGCCTGAGGTCCTGTTGCACACCTCGTCGATCTGATCGTCTAGTAGCTCGCAGACCGTATCCTGCGATATACACCCTGAGAGCGCGATCAACCCTGCGATACCGAAAGCAACTCGGAAAACTGATTTTTGCATTGCGTGTCCTTCATGACGTTGTTTTTCGGGCATTTTGCCCGACGGGTCATGAAGGTCAGCAGATGCAATTGGCGATTGTGACGTCCGAAAGGCTATTGCGCGTCAATTCGGATATGGAGTCCTGATCACGGGGCACAGTCCGATGGTCCTAGCGGCGTCCTTTTCCATTGCTTCCCGCATTGCTTGGCCGTCCGCCACCACTCGCACGTGGCTCCGCGCGGGTGCGGTCCGTCGCGGCCGCGGGGCGCTCTGGACGGTCTGCCTGGGGGTTGTCCGGTTTTCCGGCTGTCGTTGGTGCATTGCCTTTGCCCGGAGCGGTTGATGCCGGTGCGGACGTTTCCGGCGCAGGGGCAGGAGCGGGTTCGGGAGCTGGTGCCGGAGACGGAGCCGGTGCAGCGGTGGGTGCTGGGGCAGATGGCGCCGGTGCAGTAGTGGGAGCTGGTGCTGTTGGTGCCGGCGCACGCGTCGTTGTGGCAGTTGTGCCTCCCCCGCTTTCCGTGCTCGCACGCGTGGTGGTCGAGGACGAGGTTCCCTGATCCCGCTCTATCGGCTTGAGCGCCGCACTTTCATTACCGTCAAGCGACGTGGACGCGCTGCTGTGCACAGTTGATTGCGCGCGTCTTTCGCACATTCCGTCGCACGCTTCAGATGTCGCAACGCATCCTGAAACACTCAGTGCCAGCATCCCCGCTGCCAGAATTTTTGACCGTACCTCAAACATTTGACCAACCTGTCGTTACTTTTCACATGCCGCGGCAGGCCCCCAAACCGGCCGCGCAAAAGGGATAACGTCTAACCGAAAGTATATTTTAGGGCGCAACCGGATATTTTTTGACGCAAGCGGTTTTCGGCTACTTCTCACGATATGGTCATGACCTGTGCGGCTTTGACGGCTGGACTGTCCGGCCCAGCGCATTATCCTGTTGGGCGGAACCACTCTGACCCAAAAGGGAGACGATCATGAAATTCCTCTATACCGCAGCCGCCTGCGCCGCTCTGGCAACGCCCGCATTTGCCGGCGGTCATGCCGCGTCAGGCGATGCCGCCGCAGGCGAAGACGCGTTTAACCGTCAATGTGCCAGCTGCCATATCTCTGCAGATGCAGACGGAAATGTTCTTGCAGGCCGTAACGGTCGCAGCGGGCCAAATCTCTACGGCATTGCCGGCGGTACGCCGGGCAGCGGTGATTTCCGCTATGGCAGCTCGCTCGTCGAATACGGCGAGACAGGCGCCGTCTGGACCGAGGAAAATTTTGTGGCTTACGTGATGGACCCGACCGGCTTCCTGCGCGAAGCGCTCGATGACAGCCGCGCCCGCGCGAAAATGGCCTTCCGCGTCCGTTCCGAAGAGGACGCCATTAACCTCTACGCCTATCTGGCGCAGTTCGGCGATATGTAATCACCAAACAGTAAATCGACCGTGCGGGCCGTTGGTATGACCAGCGGCCCGTCTTTTTTGCCGGATGTGTTTTTTACCCGGTCTTAAAGTTTCTGCAGGTGCGATATGCATAGGATGTGCATCAGTTGTGCATCACTTGTGCATGGCCAATTTCAGCCAAAATCACCAAAAATCGCGGTCGAATGCTCGGCCAGATAAATGCGTAGCCACGGGGTAAATCGGTCCGGCGCAGCCGCCACCTCTCGGGCCAGATCAGCGCGGCTGATCCAGCGCGTCGCCATGACCTCCTCAGGGTTCGGAACCACGTTCAGCGACAGGTCCGCATCAACGACAAAGACCTCTGCCACCTCATGCTCGGTCATCCCGTTCCCGACATCGGCCCGATATTCGACCGTGTGGCGATAAACCGGTGAAACCCCTGTTATACCAAGCTCCTGCTCCAGCCGCCGGATCGCGCAATCCCGCCCGTCTTCGTCCCAAAGCGGGTGCGTGCAGCAGGTGTTCGCCCACAGTTCCGGCGTATGGTATTTTTCCTTCGCACGCTGTTGGATCAGGATTTGATCCCCGGCCATAACAAAGACGCTCACCGCCTTGTGGCGGAGCCCCTTCAGATGCACCTCAAGTTTTTCAACCGGCGTCAACCTGCCCTTAACCCAGGCCGGGATAGTATGCGTCATGCGGCGCGCATAGCCGCTTCCATCACAGGTTCCAAGATCGCTCTTATGCATACAGTCCCCTATTCAGGCGAATCACTTGGTAAAAATTTCATGAACAATCTGTGCAGAAATCCGCACGCTAGCGCTATCAGAGCTGCTCGCGACGGCGCTTCAGGCCCATTTCGGTAAATTTTTTTTACCAATTTTTTTCAAGAAAAATTGGCACTTAGTGAATCCGCTCCGACAAGAAGTTATTCAACCTTTGCAATGTTGGTTTGAAATGTCGCGCGCGCCACCTATGGTTTGCTTGTCCGGATTGGTGTCCCGCCCGCGGAGCTCCGTCCGGTTTGCTGAGTTCTTCGGCACACTAATGGGAGGATTACATGAGTGACTCTAAACTGAATCGCCGTTCTTTCTTGAAAAAGACGGCGCTTGCCGGTGGTGCATCCGCTGGTGCTTTGGCCGCCCCCGCCGTTCTGGCACAGGCGCCGATCGTCCTGAAAATGCAGACGTCCTGGGGCGCATCGAACATCTGGGACGAGTTCGCCAAAGACTACGCATCCCGCGTGGATGAGATGTCGGGTGGCCGTCTCAAGATCGAAGTGCTGCCTGCTGGCGCTGTCGTGGGTGCTTTCCAGGTGCTCGACGCCGTGAACGACGGTGTTCTCGACGCCGCTCACTCCGTGCCGGTTTACTGGTATGGTAAGAGCAAGGCCGCATCGCTCTTCGGCACCGGCCCCGTCTTCGGCGGCTCCGCTACGACCATGCTCAGCTGGTTCTACGAAGGTGGCGGCGCAGAGCTCTATCGCGAACTGACACAGGACATCCTCGGCCTCGACGTGGTTGGCTACATGGGCTTCCCGATGTTCGCTCAGCCCTTCGGCTGGTTCAAAGGCGAGGTCAACACCGCCGCAGATCTGAACGGCTTCAAGTACCGCACCGTCGGCCTTGCCGCTGACCTTCTGCAGGAAATGGGTATGTCGGTTGCTCAGCTTCCGGGTGGCGAAATCGTCCCCGCGATGGAGCGTGGCGTGATCGACGCGTTCGAGTTCAACAACCCGTCGTCGGACAAAGACTTCGGCGCACATGACGTTGCGAAGAACTACTACCTGTCGTCCTACCACCAGGCATCCGAGAGCTTTGAATTCCTGTTCAACAAGTTCACGCTCGAAGACCTCGATCCCGACCTTCAGGCCATCCTGAAATACGGTGTCGAAGCCGCTTCCACAGCCAACACAGCAAAGGCGATGCGTCGCTATTCCGCAGACCTCAAGTGGCTTCAGGAAGAGGCCGGCGTCACGGTGCACCGGACGTCGACGGACATCCTCGATGCCCAGCTGAAGGCATGGGACACCCTGATCCCGTCGCTGGAAGAAGATCCGTTCATGAAGAAAACCCTCGACAGCCAGCGCGCCTGGGTCGAGCAGGTTGCTTACTATGAGATCATGAACGCACCGGATCTTGCTCTGGCGTTCGATCACTACTTCCCGGGCAAGCTGAAGCTGTAATCAGCCAAGGCGATAAACCCGTAAAAGGGGTCCGGCAAGGCGCACTTGCCGGACCTTTCAACACAAACCCGTGGTATCCTTAAAATGATTGGATTCATCCGGTTCGCCGATTCCCTTTCCGCCTGGTTCGGTAAGGCATTCGCGTGGCTGATCGTGCTGATGGCTGTCGGCACAGGCTACGAAGTTTTCGTCCGCTACGTCCTGAATAGCCCAACCGCTTGGGCGCTGGACGTCTCCTTCATCATGTATGGAACGCTGTTCATGATGGGCGGGGCTTACACCCTGTCCCGCGGCGGCCATGTCCGTGGTGATTTCCTCTACCGGCTGTGGCAGCCGCGCACGCAGGCCAAGGTTGATCTGGTTCTCTACCTGATCTTCTTCTTCCCCGGCGTGTTCGCACTTGTCTACACCGGCTGGAAATACGCCTCCCGGTCGTGGGGCTACACCGAGGTTTCGGTGAACAGTCCCGCCGGCATCCCGATCTTCCAGTTCAAGACGGTGATGGTCGCTGCTGGGATCCTGCTGTTCATTCAGGGCATCGCCCAGATCATGCGCTGCATCCATTGCATCCGCACGAACGAATGGCTCTCCGCCGAAGAAGACGTGATGGAAACGGAAGACCTGCTGCTCAAGAAAGCACAGGAAGAAGGTAAAGGAGCAGGCGAATGACGGATCCCCAAATCGCCCTGATGATGTTGGGGCTCTTTATCCTCATCGTATTCTTGGGATTTCCGATCGCGTTCACACTGATGGCAATGGGCATCGGCTTTGGCTATTACGCCTATTTCGACGCCCGCCGCATGTGGCGCAACCATGACAGGCTCGACGAAACGGCGAGCTGGTGGGAAAGCTTTTCCACCTACATAGAGGGGTTCTTAAACAATCGAATATTCGATTTGTTTATCAACCAGACCTATACAGTGATGTCGAACGAAGTGCTTACCGCGGTGCCTTTGTTCCTCTTCATGGGCTATATCGTCGAACGCGCGAATATCGTTGACCGCCTGTTTTCCACCCTCAACATCGCCGCGCGCAACATGCCCGGGTCGATGGGTGTTGCCGCTCTGATCACCTGTGCTCTCTTCGCGACGGCAACCGGTATCGTCGGTGCGGTTGTCACGCTGATGGGCCTGCTTGCGCTGCCGCAGATGCTGCGCGCTCGTTATGACGCGTCCTTTGCATCCGGCATCATCTGCGCAGGCGGCACGCTGGGTATCCTGATCCCTCCGTCGATCATGTTGATCGTCTACGCGGCGGCGTCCGGTGTCTCTATCGTGCGGCTCTACGCCGGTGCATTGCTTCCGGGCTTCACGCTCGTCGGCATGTATCTGATCTATGTTGTTGGCCGGTCGATCATCCAGCCCCATCTGGCTCCCCGCCCGACTAAGGAAGAAGTCCCGGATGTGCCGTTCTCTCGGCTGCTGTTCATGATCCTGACGTCCTTCTTCCCGCTGGCGTTCCTTATCTTTGCAGTGCTTGGCTCGATCCTGTTCGGTCTTGCAACCCCGACCGAGGCCGCGTCCATCGGCGCTTTGGGTGGCATGTTGCTGGCCTTCGCGTATCGTGCCATGACATGGGAACGGATGCGTGAAAGCGTCTATCTGACGGTTCGCACGACAGCGATGGTCTGCTGGCTGTTCGTGGGCTCCTACACGTTCTCCTCGGTGTTCTCTTACCTCGGTGGCGAGCACGTCATTTCGGAGTTTGTGCAGGGTCTCGACATCTCGCCGCTGGCCTTCCTCTTGATGGCTCAGCTGATCATCTTCCTTCTCGGATGGCCGCTGGAATGGTCGGAGATCATCATCATCTTCGTGCCGATCTTCCTGCCACTCCTGCCATTCTTCGGGATCGACCCGCTGTTCTTCGGCATCCTCGTGGCGCTGAACCTGCAGACATCGTTCCTGACGCCACCGATGGCAATGTCGGCCTACTACCTCAAAGGGATCGCTCCTCCAGAGGTGCGCCTGACGCAGATCTTCTCGGGTGTCATGCCCTTCCTGTTCTGTGTCTTCATAACGATGGCGTTAATGTATCTCTTCCCGCAGATTGTCTTCTATCTGCCCGAGGCGATGTATGGCGGATAAGGCCCTCCCACTCATCTCTCTCCCGGTTTCCGAACTGGGAGAGAGGCTCTCGACCGGCGCACTGTCAGCGCGACAGGTCGCAGATGCCTTTTTGCATCAGATCGAGCAGTCCGAACCTGCGGTTAAAGCCTTCGCACACCACGATCCCGATTTCGTTCGGTTTCAGGCGGATGCGATGGACACCCACCGCCGGTCGGGCCGTCCCATTGGGCCTCTCCACGGTCTGCCGGTCGGATTGAAGGACATCATCGACACCGCCAAAATTCCGACCGAGAACGGAACCGCCATAGATGCGGGCCGCGTGCCTCTGCACGATGCCTGGGTTGTTCAGCGCCTCAAATCGGCCGGCGCGATGATCATGGGTAAGACCACGACTGCAGAGCTGGCCTACTTGCATCCGCCACAGACAACCAATCCGCATGATCCCGAACGCACGCCCGGCGGTTCATCCTCCGGTTCTGCCGCTGCTGTCGCGGCTGGGATGGTGTCCCTAGCCGTTGGCACCCAGACCGGCGGCTCGGTAATTCGGCCCGCAGCCTTTTGTGGCGTGACCGGATTTAAGCCTACATTCGGCGCGATCCCCCGCACAGGCATTCTCGCCCAGTCGCCGAGCCTCGATACCGTTGGTCTTTTCGGGCAGCGGCCGGAAGATGTCGCCCGCTTGGGTGACGTGCTCTTCGGATATGACCCCGCAGACCCCGCAACCACACCCGCGCCACCGCCGCGCTTACATGAAATTTGTACCTCGGCACCTCCAGTGCCACCTGTTTTCGCCTTCATCCGGCCTCCCGGCTGGGACAAGGCAGACCCGCAAACACATGCAGCATTCGAGGAACTCGCTGCGGCACTTGGCGAGGCGCAGTGCTTTGAAATTGAACTGCCGCCGCATTTTGCAGATGCAGCCGATCTGCGCGCACGGGTGAACTTTGTTGAGATGGTCAAAAACTACCGCCGTTATCTGCGGGCCGGACCGGAGCACCTGTCAGCCGAGCTGCAAGATGCCGTTCAACAAGGCAGTGCGACTCTGGCCAAAGACTATCTCACCGCGCTTGACTGGCCCGACGTTCTGAATTCCGGCCTCGAGGAAATCTTCGAACGCGCCGATGCTATCTTGACCCCTGCCACTCTCGGCCCTGCACCCAAGGGTCTGGATTCGACAGGCGATGCGATCTTCAACAGCCTCTGGACGTTCATCGGAACACCTGCTGTCACCATCCCCGCGATGACCTCCGAAGAAGGGCTGCCCATGGGAGTCCAGCTAATTGGCCCGCGCGGAGAAGATGCCCGACTGCTGCGTTCCGCGCGGTGGCTGCTGGAATGGATTGAAACCCTAAGCGACGCATGAGGAGGCGCGCATGGATAGATTGATGTCACTTTTGGCCTTTGCCGTTTTGCTCGGTTTCCTGGGCATTCTCGGCTACTTCGTTCCGTCGCCAGACCTGCTGGCCGTCATCGGTCTGACGGTCGGACTTGTCGGCTTCGATATGTATCGTTCAGCTTGGCACAAAAAGGACTGACATGACCGAACGTCCGGTCGTCTGGTTCCCGCGTAAACTCTCCGCGGCCACTCTCGAGCGGGCGCGCCGGGACTACGATGTGATCGTTAACGAGGCCGACACCCCCGGCACCGCCGACGAAATCATTGCGATGAGCGCACGCGTCGATGCGATGGTCCCTTGCCACTCCGAGCATTTCACCGAAGCGGTCGTTGCCGCTCTCGACCCGCGCCTCAAGATTATCGCCAACCATTCGGTCGGCGTCGATCATTGTAACCTGCCTGCCTTGCAGCAGCGCGGCATTGTCGTGACCAACACACCCGATGTCCTGTCCGACGCGACAGCCGAAATCGCCATGCTCTTGATGCTCGGCGCCGCCCGCCGTGCCGTTGAGGGCGACAGCCTCGTTCGGCAGGGCGAATGGTCGGACTGGTCGCCAGCTTTCATGGTTGGCAAACAGGTCACAGGCGCCCGCCTTGGCATCGTCGGCATGGGCCGCGTCGGTCGTGCTTTCGCGGTCAAGGCCCGTGGTTTCGGCATGGAAATTCACTACCACAACCGCAGCCGCCTTTCCCCCGCTGAGGAACAGGGCGCGACCTACCACCCCTCGCTTGATACACTCTTGCCCGAGGTTGATTTCCTGTCCCTCCATTGCCCCGCGTCACCTGAGACAACCGATCTCATTGGCGAGAGAACCTTGGGTTTGATGCGTGACGGTGCAGTTCTGGTGAATACCGCGCGTGGTGCTCTGGTGGACGAAGATGCGCTTATCGCTGCCCTCGATAGCGGGAAAATCAGTGCTGCCGGTCTCGATTGCTTCAAGGTTGAGCCTGGCGGCAACCCCGAATTTGCGCGCTTTTCAAATGTGATGATGCTCCCTCACATAGGGAGCGCGACACGAGCCACCCGTGATGCGATGGGGTTCCGAGCGCTCGACAATCTAGACGCATTTTTCAGCGGAAACCAACCACGGGACCGGCTGGTCTAGAGGGCACAGCTTCTCACAATCTTGTCATAGCAGATTGTCGTCCGCTCTGTTGTCGGACACATAGGAATGACACAGAGGGATCCCTATGCTCGACGCAAAAGCCCGCCGTATCATCGATCCGCCGCTCAATCGGCTTGGTGCGCTTTTGGCGCGCGCCGGAGTTTCCGCAGATGCGGTGACTTTGGTGGGGCTTTCATTGGGGATTTTCGCTGCAATTTGCATCGCGGTCGGGTCTTTTGGCTGGGCGATTTTGTTGATTGTGCTTAACCGCCTTGCCGATGGGCTGGACGGTGCAATTGCCCGCGCCACTCGGCGCACCGGCTTCGGCGGCTATCTCGACATCACCAGTGATTTTCTGTTCTACGGTGCGATCCCGCTAGGCTTCGCGCTCTACGAACCCTCAACCAACGCAGTTGCTGCTGCGTTTCTTCTTTTGTCCTTCTACGTGAACGGGGCGAGCTTTCTCGGCTACGCCATACTCGCCGAGAAATCCGGCATGAAAACCCGTGCGCAGGGGGTCAAGTCGCTCTACTATTCCGATGGTCTCCTCGAAGGGACCGAGACAATCGCCTTCTTTCTTTTGATCTGCCTTTTCCCTGCGGCTTTTGTCTGGTTCGGTGCGGTCTTTGCCGCTCTGTGCTTCGCCACTGCCGCCTTGCGCCTCTATGCGGCGAAACAGGTCTTTGTCGCTGTCGATCCCGCCGAATAATTCCCACTTAAGGGCGCTTGTTGGTGAAATCCGTCACCGCTCGCCGTTTTTGGGGATGCACCTGTGACTGATCCCTATAAGGAAACCCTGATCATTATGGGGAGATCCGCACATGGCGCTGCTTCTGGGCGTTGATACCGGCGGTACATACACGGATGCCGTCATCGTTGATGACGAGACAAACACCGTTCTGGCAAAGGCCAAGGCGCTAACCTCGCGTCCTGATCTTTCCCTCGGGATCGGTGGCGCCATCGGGGCTGTTCTGGAGCGCTCCTCCATCAAACCCGCGCAAATCGAAATGGTCTCCCTTTCCACCACGCTCGCCACCAACGCATTGGTCGAAGGGCAGGGCGGTCGAATCGCTTTGATATTCATTGGTTTCGAGGCCGCTGAATTTAGTCGCGCCGGGCTGTCAGAAGCCGTTGGGAACGACCCCGTAATCTCTGTCGCGGGAGGTCACTCCCATTCCGGTTCCGAGAGTACCCCGCTTGACGTCGCCACACTTGAAGCCGGCATTGTGGACCTACCCGCCGATATTACAGGTATCGCCGTAGCCTCCCGCTTTGCCACCCGTAATCCTGCGCACGAGATTGCTGCCCGTGATGCCGTTCTGCGCCTGCGGGATATTCCGGTCACCTGTTCGCACGAGCTATCTTCTGCCCTCGGGGGGCCGAAGCGCGCATTAACCGCAGTCCTGAACGCGCGGCTAATCGGTTTGATTGCCCGCCTGATAAGGGCCTGCGAAGGCCACCTCACCCATCTTGGCATCAATGCCCGCCTGATGGTCGTTCGCGGGGATGGCGCACTCGTGTCTGCGGACCTAGCCAAGGTCAAGCCGATTGAAACGATCCTGAGCGGTCCTGCCGCATCGATTGCGGGCGCAAGTTGGCTCACTGGCGAAACTGACGGGCTGGTCTCTGACATTGGTGGCACCACGACAGACGTCTGTCTTCTGCGCGACGGTAAACCCAGTATCGATCCAAACGGCGCACGTGTCGGAAAGTTCCGTACAATGGTCGAAGCGGTCGCCATGCGTACATGGGGTCTCGGCGGCGATAGCGAGGTTCATCTCGTCGAGGGTCTCGGGGGCGGGCTACGCCTCGGCCCGCGACGGGTCATGCCGATTTCCCTTCTCGCGGTTCAACATTCCGAGCTTGTGCACGAAACTCTCGAGTCTGCGCTTCTGCGCGACATCCCCGCACCCGAAATGGGCAGTTTCGTCGTTCCGCTCTGGTCCGCTCCGCCAATTGGCCTCGATCAGCGGGAACAGGCGATCATCGACCGGCTCTCCGGCGGCCCCTTGCCGCGCGGCCGCGTAGTCTTGACCCGGCTCGAAGGCCCGGCCCTGCAGCGGCTTGTATCACGCGGGCATGTGATCGTTGCGGGCGTCACGCCGTCCGATGCCGCTCATCTCCTTGGAATGGGGGATAGGTGGGATCGTGAGGCCGCGGAGAAATCGCTTGATCTGCTCGCACGCCGGCGCACCGGCTCCGGTGACCGCATCGCGCCGGACGGCCGGACTCTGGCAGAAATGATTATCGCACAGATTCGCAAGCAGACAGCAGATTGCCTGCTCGAAGCGGCATTTGCCGACGATAGCCGTGATTGGCAGGCAGAGCCCGAAGCACTTGCCGCGCATGAACTTGTCTCTGCCGGGTTGGACCGTCATTCTGGGATCCTTAAAACGCAGCTGTCATTAGGTGTTCCGGTGATCGGGCTGGGCGCCTCGGCGGCCAGTTTCTATCCGCCTGTGGGCGCGCGCCTCGGCACGCGGATGATCGTCCCCGAACATGCTGACGTCGCCAACGCTGTCGGTGCAGTGGTGGGGCAGGTTTCCATGCAGATGTCCGGTACAGTGACGAGCGCCGGTGAGGGCAGCTACATTGTGCATCTTTCCGAAGGGCCAGTTCAATTCGCGGATCGCGACACCGCGTTAGATATTTTGCAGTCGCGACTGGAGTCCGAAACCAGTGCCCGCGCGCGCGATGCCGGCGTCGAAGAGGTCCGCCTTTCGGTCACTCGCGATATTCGTGAGGTGGAGATCGAAAACCGCACGATGTTCATTGAGGCGGAGGTTCGCGTCACCGCACAGGGCCGGCCAAGGATTGCCGCAGGCTAAATCACCGTTGGACAGTCTTGCCGAAAAGGATTAACCGTTTGCGCTAACAGTTTCCTGAAGTTCCAACGGAGTCTTTCATGTCCATTCGCGCGCTCGTTTGGGGCGAAAACGTCCACGAACAGAAAAATAAAGTCGTCGCCGAGCTTTATCCGAACGGCATGCATTCCTGCATTGCTGAAAGCCTGAACAGCGACGCCCAAATCACCGCTACGACAGCCACTTTGCAAGAGCCTGAACATGGCCTGACCGAATCCCGCCTTGCGGAAACTGACGTGCTTTTGTGGTGGGGTCATGCGGCACACGGGGATGTGGAAGATGCAATCGTCGAGCGTGTCGCAGAGCGTGTTTGGGGCGGAATGGGACTGATCGTCCTGCATTCCGGCCATTTCGCGAAAATCTTCAAGCGCCTGATGGGCACGCCCTGCAACCTTACCTGGCGCGAGGCGGGCGAGCGTGAACGGCTCTGGCTCACCAGCCGGAATCATCCCATCGCAGCGGGGCTTCCCGATCATTTCGAGTTGGAAAACGAAGAAATGTATGGCGAGCCTTTCGGTATCCCCGAACCGCTTGAGACCGTCTTCGTCAGCTGGTTTCAGGGGGGCGAGGTTTTCCGCTCTGGCGTGACCTACAAGCGCGGCGCGGGTAACGTCTTCTACTTCCGTCCCGGCCATGAAACCTACCCGACCTACTATGACGAAAACGTCCGCACTGTTTTGCGTAATGCAGTGAAGTGGGCGCATAATCCGGCTGCGCGCATCGCAGATGTAAACGCGGCACCGAACGTCCCCGTTTCCGAAGCACTCGAACCGATTGAAGAGCGTGGACCGCGTTTGCATCATGACGGTGAGGAGGGCTACAGATGAGCACAATCCGACTGCTGATCGTCGGGACGGGTGGAATGGCTAACGGCCATGCCGAAGCCTTTGCCGCAATTGATGGCGTGACGCTCTGCGGCGGGATCGACACCAATCCCGAACGCCTTGCTGCCTTCTGTGACAAGCATAATATTCCGAACCGCTTCACCTCGATTGACGAAGCGCTGGCCTGGGGCGAATTCGATGCCGTTACGAATGTGACCCCCGATGCGGTGCATCACGCCACGACCCTGCCTTTTCTTGCTGCGGGCAAGCACGTTCTCTGTGAAAAGCCGCTTGCCGTAACAGTCAGTGACGCCGATGAGATGGCCCAAGCCGCCGAGGCCGCTGGCGTCATCAACATGGTAAACCTATCCTACCGCAACGGTCCGGCTCTGATTCATGCCGCCAAACTGGTTGCCGAAGGCGCAATTGGTGAGGTCCGCCATTTCGAAGCATCCTACCTGCAAAGCTGGCTCACCCAGCCCGCATGGGGTGAATGGAGCACCAATGACACATGGCTTTGGCGCCTTTCGACGGCACATGGTTCAAAAGGCGTTCTGGGTGACATCGGCGTTCATATCCTCGATTTTGCCACCCACGCGGCCGCTTTGGATGTGCAGTCTTTATCCTGCAACCTGACCACGTTCGACAAGGCCCCGGGCGGCAAGATCGGCGACTACACCCTCGACGCGAATGACAGCTTCACCATGCATGTGACGCTGGCAAACGGGGCTGTCGGCGTTGTTCATGCAAGCCGGATGGCGTCTGGGCATTTCAATGACCTGTTCATGCGCTTGCACGGAACAAAAGGCGCGCTGGATGTGCGTTTTGCAGGGAACAAAAGCATCCTGCGTGGCTGCCTCGGCGACGATCTCTTGACCGCGACATGGAAAGACATCCCCGTTCCTGACGTGCAGACCAATTATCAGCGTTTCATCGCTGCGATCCGCTCCGGCGAAATGGTCGCGCCCGATTTCCGTCGGGGGGCCCAGTTGCAGCGCGTAATGGATGCGGCAGAACGGTCCGACGCAGACGGCTCGCGTATGCTCCCTGTCTGACCCGCGTTAACAGCTCCTTCACCCGCGCGCCCTAATCTGGCTGCGGGTGAAGGAGTTTTGGGATGAGTGACGCAGCAAATGCGCCGGTCATCATCAAGCGTAAGAAAGTCGTCGGCGGTGACGGGCACCACGGTGGTGCATGGAAGGTCGCCTATGCCGATTTCGTAACCGCGATGATGGCCTTTTTCATGTTGATGTGGCTTCTGAATGCCACGACCGAACAGCAGCGTAAGGGACTGGCGGATTACTTTTCGCCCACTTTGCCGCTGAACCGGATTTCCTCCGGTGGGGATGGCATGTTCGGCGGAACCAATATCTTCAGTCAGGAAAAACTGGCCGAAGATGGCACTGGTGGGACCGAATTCGACAGCCTGCCCAGCGATGTCTCCGATGAAGAAGACCGCGATGCCCTCAGCATTGCAGAAACCCGTTCCCTGTCGGAAGTCGAGGCCGTCCTCATCGGACGCGGCGGCGAAAGTCTCTTATCGGATATGGAGCTCCAGCACGTCGTCAGCCGGATCAGTCCCGAGGGTCTCATCATTGAGGTCTATTCCCGCCCGGGTTTCCCGCTATTCGAAGCTGAGACAGGCGAAATCCAGCCCTTGCTGGCGAGCATACTGGCCGTTTTCGCCGAAGCATTCACGCTGGTCGAAAATCCGGTCACAATTCGCGGCTATACCGCCGCCCGGCCTATCGTCCTGCGTGAGCCGCGCGTCTGGGATAGGTCCATCACGCGTGCGGATCACACCCGTCGTCACCTTCAGGATCTCGGATTGTCCCCGCAGCGGATCGAATCCATTGAAGGTTTCGGAGATCGTAAACTTGTGGATCCGAATGGCCTCTCCCCCCGAAACGACCGGATCGAGGTGATCCTGGTGCGCCTGTTCCCCCAGAAAAGTGAGTAGAATTTGAGGCGTTAGGGCGATCTTAAGCCCGCTGTCCGAGGCTCCCTCCAAACCGGATGAATGGAAGGTGCCCATGTCGATCTCTTCTTCTTTGAATGCCAGCGTCGCGGGGCTTTCGGCGAACGCGAGCAAGCTTGCTGCCATCTCTGACAATATCGCGAATTCTGCCACCTTCGGTTACAAACGGGTTGTCACCGATTTTCACTCCATGGTGATCGGAAGCGGTCCGGGAGCCTATGCTGCGGGCGGCGTCCGTACGACGAATATGCGGCTCATCGATCAGGGCGCATCGCTGGTCTCTTCCGAAAATGCCACCGATCTCGCCGTTCGGGGCAGGGGGCTGCTTCCTGTTACGACCGAGGCATCCGTTACGCTCGACAATGGTGATTACCCCCTCCTGATGACGACGACTGGCTCCTTTCGCCCGGACGAGCAGGGTTATCTCAGAAGCGATAGCGGCTTGGTTCTGATGGGTTGGCCCGCAGCATCTGATGGATCGATTCCCACTTTTCCCCGCGATACGGCCGACGGCCTGCAACCCATCCGCCTGAATGCCAACCAGTTTGTCGGCGAGCCGACAACCGAGGTCGAGATTGTCGCCAACCTACCTGCGACCGGCACAGTCGCAGGGGCTGATGGCATGACCGAGGAAATCTCGGTCGAATATTTCGACAATCTGGGGAAGTCGGAGAGCCTCTCCATTTCCTTTGCGCCAACAGTTCCCGCGACCGGCGCGTCGAATGAATGGATCATGACCATTCGAGACAGCGCCTCCGGTGACGCTATCATAGGGGAGTACCAGCTGCAGTTCGACGACACGCGCGGGCAGGGCGGGTCACTCGCATCTGTCGCCGCTCTCTCCGGCGGGGCTTATGATCCTGTGAGCGGCGCATTTTCGGTCACCGTTGCCGGTGGCCCGTTGTCCATCAGTATCGGCGCGCTCGGCGGTGGAACCGGAATGACCCAGCTTTCCGATTCATTCGCTCCGGTTTCGATCACCAAGAATGGGACCGCCGTTGGCAACATGACATCTGTTGATATTGATGCAAACGGCTTTGTAAGGGCGTCGTTCGACGTCGGTGTATCTCGGGTAATTTATCAAATTCCCCTTATCAATGTCTCCAATATCAACGGTCTGGAATCCCACGACTATCAATCCTATCGCGCCTCGTCTGATAGCGGGAGCTTTTTTCTCTGGGATGCAGGCGATGGGCCCACCGGTGACATTGTAAATTTCGCGCGGCAGGAGTCCGCGACGGATGTGGCCGGCGAACTGACCGACCTGATCCAGACCCAGCGCGCCTATTCATCGAATGCAAAGGTCATCCAGACTGTCGATGAGATGCTTCAGGAAACCACCAATATCAAACGCTAGGGAAAACCTTCCATGAGCCTCTCTCATGCACTCGCTTTTGCCACGTCAGGACTGACGGCGAACGCCCGCCGTGCGGAACTGATCTCCTCTAATGTTGCGAATGCAATGACCGACGGTTATGGCCGGAGAGAACTTTCTGTCTCTGCAGAGACCATCGGAAATGCCGGTGCGGGTGTCCGTATTGACGGCGTTGTCCGACATGCCGATCCCCAGCTGAGCGCCGCTCGCCGTATCGCCGGTTCCGAAGCGGAGTATCAAGCGACAATCCAGGACGCGTATTCCGTGATCGAGCGGTCCTTTGGTTCAACACCAGACGATCCGGGACTGCTTCAGGACTTCAGCCGCCTGATGTCCGCAGTCATCGCGGCGGAGTCTGATCCGGCGTCCATACCGACGCTCGATACCCTCGCGCATCAGCTGGAATCCCTGACCGGTTCGCTGGCCCGCTCAACCGAAGCGATGCAAGCGGGGCGCACGGATGCGGATCGCCAGATTGATCGCCTTGTGACAGGGCTCTCTGCCGATCTGGAATTGGTTTCGACCCTTAACCGATCCATCCAGCGCGCCGCGTTCAGCGGATCGGAAACCTCATCGCTGATGGATCAGCGTGCGCAGGTGCTCGACCGTATTGCGACGGTTGTTCCCTTTCATTTCCTGCCAAGGGAGGACGGGCAAGTGGCGGTCATGTCGTTGGGGGGGATCATGCTTGTCGATGGTCCAGCAGTCTCGCTCGAATTTGAAGCGGCATCGCTGATCACCGCTGAAATGGACGCCACGAACGGCGTGCCGAGCCCGCTCATTGTCTCGGGCCGCCCGTTCGATCTGGACGGCGTCGATTCCCGGCTTGGCGGAGGCAGCCTTGCCGCAGCCTTTGCCATGCGGGATCGCATTTTCGTCGAGGGGCAGGCGCGGCTCGATGCCTTTGCTGCCGACCTCCTCCAAAGGCTCGAAGACCCCGCGCTCGACCCCAGCGTCGCCGCTGGCGCTGCTGGTCTCTTGACGGATAACGGCGTGCCTTTCGATCCGGCACTGCAGCTTGGCCTTGCCGGTCGTCTGGAGCTGCATCCAGCCGTACGACCGGACTCGGGCGGTGCGCTCTGGCGTCTGCGTGATGGTCTGGGAGCGGCCAGTGAGGGCCCCAGCAGCGATGGGCGCCTTTTCACACGCCTCCGCTCGGCGCTATCGCTAGGCATCACCGGCGGCCAGGCTCACCCGAACACCGCCTTTGACGGGCTCAGTCAGCATGCAGGTCGCAGTGCCTCTGCTCGGCTCCGGGTCGAAGATCGCCAAATCGCTGCCTCCGCCCATTTTGCGACTTTGAGGGAGGCCGAAGCCGCAAAAGGTGTCGATACCGATTATGAGCTGCAGCTTCTGATGCAGGTGGAGCAGGCCTTTGCAGCCAACGCAAAAGTCATCGAAGTGGCGGATACCCTAATGCAGCAGTTGTTGAGGATTTAGCTATGACGATGCTCCGAATTGGTGACCTGAGCCAGCATTTGGCGTCCCTGCGTCACGGCACAGCGCTCCGCCGCTCTTTGGCGCAGCATACAGCTGAATTGTCGACGGGCCGCCTCTCCGATCTGCCCCGTAGCCTGGGCGCCGCGCAGGAACGAACAGCCAGCCTGTCCTTCCGGTTAGGGGAAATCTCCGATTTCCTGCTGTCTGCGCGTTCCGCCGCGCGCCTTTCGGATGGCCTGCAGCGCGGCCTTGACCGGATCAATGGACTACGCGGCACGATGGCCGCACGCCTGATGGATCCGATGGTATCCCGCAGCTCCGAACAGGTTGCCTCCCACTCGGAGGCCGCGCGTGCCGCTTTCTCTGATGCGACCGCTGCGTTGAACGGCTCTATCGGTGGACGCCATATCTTTGCGGGGACGGCCCAAAATAATCCACCGCTCATGGGGGCCGAAGCGCATCTCACAGCCATTACCGCCCATGTCGCCAGCCTCACGGATGCAGCCGCTGTCGAAGCCGCCGTTATGGCGTGGTTCGTGGAAGCGGGGGGCGGCTATGAGACCAGCGCACTCCAGGGTAACGACCAGTCAATACATCTCCCGCTTGATCACGGCACGACAATCCGCTTGCCGCCCGGTGCCGCGCATGGCGTCGTGCGAAAGGTGCTCGGTGGCCTCGCCCTCGCCGCGCTGGCTGGGGATATGTCGCTCCCCCTGGATGATGCAACGCGGCAGGAATTGTTGATGCGCGCCGGGCAACGGCTGCATACTGACGCTGCATCTATCACCGCGCTCATGTCCGAAATCGGCACGTCCCAGTCGCGCATCGAGGCGATGCAGGATCGCCTTGGCGCTGAACAGACCGAGCTCTCCATTCAGTACAACGATGACACGCGAATTGACATGGAAGGCACAGCCACCCGTATTCAAAGCCTGCAGGTGCAGCTGGAAGCGCATTACACGCTTGTCAGTCGCCTCTCACGGCTCTCGCTCGCCGGATTGTCATGACGGCGCCTCGTCTCGGGTCCATTTTACGCATCTTGCTTTTCTTGGCAGTGTCGCTCTGTCCTTTTTCAGCGATGGCAGAGGTCCGGCTCAAGGATCTGGTGGATTTCGACGGGGTGCGGGGCAATGATCTCGTCGGTCACGGGCTGGTCGTCGGGCTCAATGGCACGGGCGACGGCTTGCGAAATGCGCCCTTCACCGAGGAAATCATGACCTCCATCCTCGAGCGCCTCGGCGTGAATGTCACAGGTGAGCAGTTCCGTCCGCGTAATGTGGCCGCTGTCTTGGTCACGGCGACATTGCCTCCCTTCGCCCGTTCCGGCAGCCAGATCGATGTCACGGTCTCCGCCATCGGGGACTCCTCCAGCCTCCTTGGGGGAACTCTGGTAATGACACCGCTCTTCGCAGCAGATGGGGAGATCTACGCGGTCGCTCAGGGAACGGTGCTCGCCGGCGGCGCGGTCGCTACTGCGGCCGCTGCGGAAACGACAGATGGCGTTCCGACCTCCGGTTCGATCCCCGCCGGTGCGCGGGTCGAGCGAGAGGTCGATTTTGACTTCTCGCGGATGCAGATATTGCGCCTTGCGATGCGGACCCCTGACTTCTCGACCGCCGCAAAGGTTGAGGAAGCGATAAACCGAGCCTATGGAAAGCCTGTCGCGCGTATGCGGGATGCCGGAACGGTGGAATTGGACATCCCCGCCACTGATGCGGCGTCTCCGGCCCACGCGCTGAGCCGGATCGAGAATTTGCGCGTCGCGCCTGAACGCCGTGCCCGGGTTGTCGTGGATCAGCGCTCAGGCACGATTGTCATGGGCAATGATGTTCGGATCAGCCCTGTCGCAGTGAGTCAGGGTGGCCTGACCCTCCGCATTGAAGAAGCGCCGCTGGTTGTCCAGCCCAACCCTTTTTCAGAAGGGGAAACGGTCGTCGTTCCCCGCTCGACCGCCGCACTGGACGAGGCAGAAGGCACTGGCTTTGCGATGGTCGAAGGGGGGCATAGCCTATCTGATGTCGTAACGGGCCTGAACGCACTTGGCGTCGCGCCGCGCGATCTGATCGACATTTTGAAAACCATTAGCGCGGCGGGCGCATTGCACGCGGAATTACTGGTTCGTTAGACCGCCCCAGTTTGTCGTTTTCGCCGTTTGCGATCTGCGCTATGCCGTTGCTGTGTCACTCATAGGTGTGAAATGTCTCCCCTGCGCGGTATCGCGTTCAAAATCGCTTCGGTCTGTGTCTTCGTTGCGATGGCCAGTTTGATCAAGGCAACCGCCCCCTATGTCCCACCGGGGCAGGCGGTGTTTTTCCGGTCCTTTTTTGCAATTCCCGTCATTGTGGCATGGCTGCTGATGCGTGGCGAATTGCGGCACGGGTTTCAGGTGCGCAATCCGATGGGTCATGTCTGGCGCGGCCTCGTGGGTACGACGGCGATGGGCCTCGGTTTTGCGGGCTTGGGGCTCCTTCCGCTGCCCGAGGTGACGGCAATCGGATATGCCGCGCCGTTGCTGGTGGTGATCTTCGCGGCAATGTTTCTGAATGAGCAGGTCCGCGCGTTCCGTCTCAGCATGGTGGCGCTCGGCATGATCGGCGTCTTGATCGTCCTCAGCCCCCGCCTGACGGTGACCGGCACCCCCAATCCACAGGAAACCCTTGGCGTCGTTGTTGTTCTCGGCGGTGCCCTCTGCGCAGCACTGGCACAGGTATTCGTTCGCAAGCTGGTCGCGACCGAAGGAACCGCCGCGATTGTTTTCTGGTTTTCGATTACCGCCAGTGTGGTTTCCTTGCTGACCCTGCCGCTTGGCTGGGCCATCCCGCCAATTTGGGTGCTTTCGGTCCTCGTTCTCGCGGGGCTTCTCGGCGGTGTCGGGCAAATATTGCTGACCTCCAGCTACCGCTTTGCGGACGCGTCGCTCGTTGCGCCTTTCGAATATAGCTCGATGTTACTGGCACTTGCCGTCGGCTATCTGGTGTTTGACGAGGTTCCCACACTGACCATGCTGATCGGCGCGGCGGTCGTAATTTCGGCCGGCGTCATGATCATCTTGCGTGAGCGGTGGCTGGGCCTCGAACGCGCGCGCCAGCGTAAGGCGATGACCCCACAAGGATAAAAGAAAACCCCGCCTGCGGCGGGGCTTTCACGTCTGGCAAGATCGCCCGATCAGCTGCGAACGAGTGTCTCGTAGGACTCTGCAATATCGCGCGTCAGCGCGCCGACCTCGAATGTATAATCACCGATTTGTCCGACAGGCGTGACTTCGGCAGCCGTGCCTGTAAGCCAGCACTGTTCAAAGCCTTCCAGCTCCTCAGGCATGATCCGGCGCTCATGCACGGTAATACCTTTGTCTTTCAACATCCCGATGACGGTCTGCCGTGTGATGCCATTCAAGATCGCATCGGGGATCGGGGTATGCACTTCACCGTCCTTGACGAAAAAGACATTTGCGCCGGTCGCTTCGGCCACATAGCCGCGATAATCCATGAACAACGCGTCAGAACACCCCTTCGCCTCTGCTGTATGTTTGGACATCGTGCAGATCATATAGAGGCCCGCCGCCTTTGCCGCGGTTGGGATGGTCTCGGGAGAGGGGCGCTTCCATTTCGCGATATCGAGCTTCGCCCCCTTCATCTTGGCATCGCCGTAATAGGCACCCCATTCCCAGCAGGCGACCGCCATGCGGACAGGGTTGCGCGAAGATGCAACACCCATATCCGGCCCTGCTCCCCGCCATGCAACGGCGCGAACATAAGCATCCGTCAGGCCGTTCGCTTCGAGCGCCGCATATTTCGCGGCTTCGATCTCATCCACAGAATAGGGGATCGGCATGTCCAGCAATTCACCCGATTTCAGCAGCCGCTCCGAATGTTCGCGGCTTTTGAAAATCTTGCCATTATACGCGCGCTCACCTTCAAAGACCGAGGATGCATAATGCATCGCATGGGTCAGGATATGCACATTCGCGTCCCGCCATTCGACCAGCTTTCCATCGAGCCAGATCTTGCCGTCGCGATCATCATAACTGCCGGCCATTTCGGACCTCCATTTGCAGATGTTTCGTAATTAGGTCCGAAGCGGACATAAAGTTTCGCAATTTCGCACGATTCGCTATCAGTTGTGCCTTGGAGTGTCAACAAGACTGACATATTATTGGAGTCCAAAGACCCGTGCCGGTAGAGAGGAGCGCCCCATGTCCGAACCCGCCAATCGTAACAGTGGCGAGTCCCTTCTCTTCCTCACGGATGAGCAGCTCCGAAAGGGGATCGAGGCGATGTTTTTTGCCTACCGGGGCTTTACCGCTGACCCGGACCGGATTTTGGCAGATATGGCCTACGGTCGTGCTCATCACCGCGCCATCCATTTCATCCGCCGCAGCCCGGGAACGACGGTCAATAATTTACTGACCATACTCGGGGTGACCAAACAGTCGCTCAACCGTGTCCTCCGCACTCTGATCGAAGACGGTCTGGTCGAGAGCCGTGTCGGTCGTCGCGACAAGCGCGAGCGTCATCTCTATCTCACCGAGAGAGGAGCCGATCTGGAGGGCCAGCTCTCCGACGCACAGCGCGAGCGAATGCGTGCTGCCTATCGCGCAGCCGGCCCAGCCGCCGTGGCGGGGTTCCGTCAGGTCTTGGAGGCGATGATGGATCCCGAGATTCGACATCACTATGACCGGCTCAAGGATGGAAGCTCGTGATGCGCGACACACCCCACCTTCTGATCGTGGACGATGACGACCGCTTGCGCGATCTTCTCAAGACATTTCTGGTCCGCAGCGGCTTTCTTGTGAGTACGGCCCGTGATGCGGCCCACGCCCGCCGCCTTCTGGCGGGGCTACAGTTTGACCTGATCGTGCTGGATGTGATGATGCCGGGAGAGGACGGGATTACATTCTGCGCAGACCTGCGAAATCGCGCGTCCACACCGGTTCTGCTTCTTACGGCGCGCAGCGAAACCGCCGACCGTATTGCGGGGCTGGAAGCCGGCGCCGATGACTACCTCGCAAAACCGTTTGAACCAAAAGAGCTTCTCCTGAGGATCAACGCGATCCTGCGCCGCGTCCCGGTCGAGGAACCCGCGCCCAAGAAGCCGACGAAGGTCCGCTTCGGCGACCATCTGTTCGACTCAGAGAAGGGTCAGCTCTGGCTCGGGGACTCGCCCGTTCGCCTGACCGCAACCGAACAGCAGTTGATGAAGATCTTCGCCGATCATATCGGTGAGCCTGTGAGCCGCGCGAGACTTGTCGAGGAGGTCAACCGGTCCGGCGGACAGACACAGGAGCGCGCCATTGACGTCCAGATCACGCGTCTCCGGCGCAAGGTCGAGACCGATCCTAAACACCCTCGCCATATCCAGACTGTTCGTGGCGAGGGATACCGGCTCACGCCGGATTGATACTTCCCGCTTGTCCCCGTCCCCTGAATTCGGTTCTCTGTCCCAATGACCACCGCATTATTCACCCACGAAGACTGCTTCGATCACGTCACCCCACCCGGCCACCCCGAACAGGTCGCGCGGCTTGACGCTGTTCTGACCGCACTGGAAGGTCTGCCGCTCAAGCGGCATACCGCACCTCTGGCTGCGGATGACGACATCTTGTTAGCCCACCCGTCTGCCTATCTCTACAGGATCAAGTCCGCCGTCCCTGATGCGGGCTGGGCGCAGCTTGATGCCGATACGCATATGTCCTCCGGTTCGCTCGCCGCTGCCTATCGCGCCGTTGGCGGTGCGGTTCGCGCCGTCGATCTCGTGCTTGAGGGAACGCACCGTAACGCCTTTGTCGCGACACGCCCACCCGGGCACCATGCCGAGCGTGAAACGGCGATGGGATTTTGCCTCTTCGGAAATATCGCGATTGCCGCCAAGCACGCTCTGGAACGTCACGGTCTTGAGCGGGTCGCAATCATTGATTTCGACGTGCATCACGGCAACGGCACTCAGGATCTCGTCGACGGCGATGACCGTATCCTGTTCATCTCTAGTCACCAGATGCCACTCTATCCGGGCACCGGCGACCCTCGTGAAAATGCGATGAGCGATACCATCCGAAATTTCGCCCTTCGCGACGGCGATGGCGGTCCCGAATTTCGAAAGCTCTACACGCGCGAAGTTTTTCCGCTCGTGGCTGATTTTGCGCCTCAGCTGATCCTGATTTCGGCCGGTTTCGACGCGCACGCGGCCGATCCGCTCGCCGGATTGCGGCTGGTAGAGGAAGACTTCGCCTGGGTAACCGAAAAAATCTGTGATCTTGCCGATGAATTCTGCGAAGGCCGCTTGGTTTCCCTGCTCGAAGGAGGCTATGACCTCGTGGCACTTGGCAATAGCGCCCGCGCCCATGTGACCGTATTGGAGGAAAGAGGACGATGACCGAACGCCCCGTAGAAGACCTGACATTCGAAGAAGCCCTCAAGGAACTCGAAGATGTCGTCGGCAAGCTTGAACGCGGTGACGTGGCCCTCGAAGATTCTATCGCCCTCTATGATCGTGGCGCTGCACTGAAAAAGCGGTGCGAAACCAAACTCGCCGAGGCCGAAGAAAAGGTAGCCAAGATCACGCTTGGCAGTGATGGGCAGCCGACGGGGACCGCGCCCCTCGATGACTGACCCGTTTCCCGTAGCGCTGGCTGAGGCCGCCCGCCTAACGCAGGCCGCGCTGCGCACCGCCATCGCGGAGATGGGGCACTTGCCCATCACCGAAGCGATGGACTACGCGGTGACGGGCGGCAAAGGCTTGCGCGGCTACCTTGTCCGCGAGTCGGCCCGACTTCACGATATTGCCCCATCCGCCGCAATCTGGCCCGCTGCGGCGATCGAGGCGCTGCATGCCTATAGCCTTGTGCACGATGACCTGCCCTGCATGGATGACGATGACCTCCGACGCGGTCAGCCGACCGTGCATCGAAAATGGGACGAGGCAACAGCCGTTCTTGCTGGTGACGCGCTTCAGGCGCTGGCCTTCGAGCTTGTCACTCGCCCCGACGTCGGAGCTGCCACCGTCCGCGCAGAGCTGGCGCTGACACTGGCGCGGGCGTCCGGTGCGCTTGGAATGGTGCGCGGCCAAGCGCTGGACATGGCTGCCGAGACCGCCTCCGTTCCTCTCGACCTCGCGGCTATCACGGAATTGCAGGCTGGAAAAACCGGCGCGTTGATTACCTGGTCCGCAACCGTTGGCGCACGAATGGCAGGGGCCGACCTCGGGCCACTGACGATTTACGGAGACGCGATCGGGCTCGCTTTCCAGATCGCGGATGACGTGCTTGATGTCGAAGGCGACAGCGCGATCGTCGGCAAAGCCGTCGGCAAAGATCAGAACGCGGGCAAAGCCACATTTGTCTCCCTTCTGGGTCTGGAAGGGGCGAAATCCCGCGCAAATGCCCTGATCGAGAGTGGCTGCGACGCTCTTGCGCCCTATGGTCAGCAAGCGGAAAGCTTGAAGCAGGCCGCCCGCTTCGTTATTGCGCGAAAGAACTGACCCCGGAGGCCCTATGAGCGAGAGACCGGCAACGCCGCTGCTCGACCAGATCGCATCGCCCGACGACATGAAGCGTCTTGGCGACGATGCGCTTGTTCAGCTCGCGGGTGAACTTCGCGCCGAAACCATCTCGGCAGTCTCCGAAACGGGTGGTCATCTTGGCGCTGGGCTGGGTGTGGTCGAACTGACCGTCGCGCTCCATGCCGTTTTCGATACGCCGAAAGACAAGCTGATATGGGACGTGTCTCACCAGTGCTACCCGCATAAAATCCTGACCGGAAGACGGGATCGCATCCGTACCCTGCGCCAGAAGGACGGCCTCTCAGGCTTCACCAAGCGCAGCGAAAGCCCCTATGATCCATTCGGCGCCGCCCATAGCTCGACGTCGATCAGCGCTGCGCTGGGCTTTTCGGTTGCCCGCGATCTGGGTGGTCAGTGTGAGTCCGGCTTAGGGGACGCCATCGCCGTGATCGGTGACGGCTCCATGAGCGCTGGCATGGCGTTTGAGGCGATGAACAACGCCGGTCACCTCGGCAAGCGTCTGTTCGTCGTACTGAACGACAACGAGATGTCGATTGCTCCGCCTGTCGGCGCAATGTCGTCCTATCTCTCCCGCCTCTATGCGGGTGCGCCATTTCAGGAATTCAAAGCCGCCGCGAAAGGTGCCGTCAGCCTCCTGCCGCCTCCGTTGCAAGAGGGTGCCCGCCGCGCCAAGGATATGCTCAAGCATATGACCGTCGGTGGCACCATGTTCGAGGAGCTGGGCTTTTCCTATGTCGGCCCGATTGACGGCCATGACATGGAGCAGCTTCTCGCTGTTCTGCGCACCGTCAAAGCCCGCGCCACAGGCCCTGTTCTGATCCACGCCATCACGCGTAAGGGCAAAGGCTACGCCCCCGCCGAAGCAGCATCAGACAAGGGGCACGCCACCGCTAAATTTGATGTTGTGACAGGTAAGCAGAAAAAAGCACCGTCCAACGCACCGTCCTACACATCTGTTTTTGCTGAAAGCCTGATCAAACACGCCGCAAAAGACAGTCGCATCTGCGCTGTTACCGCCGCCATGCCCGATGGCACTGGATTGAACCGTTTTATGGAACGCTACGCCAGCCGGTGCTTCGATGTGGGCATTGCCGAACAGCACGCCGTTACATTTTCCGCCGGTCTCGCTGCGGGCGGCCTCCGCCCGTTCTGCGCGCTCTATTCGACCTTCCTTCAGCGCGGCTATGATCAGGTTGTCCACGATGTGGCGATCCAGCGCCTCCCTGTCCGTTTCGCGATTGATCGCGCAGGGCTTGTCGGCGCCGATGGCGCGACCCATGCAGGCAGCTTTGACATTGCCTTTCTCGCCAACCTGCCCGATTTCGTGGTGATGGCGGCAGCGGATGAGGCAGAGCTGGTGCGAATGGTCTCGACCGCTGCCGGTTACGATGACGGCCCGATTGCCTTCCGCTTCCCGCGCGGGGAGGGAGTTGGCGTCGAAATTCCCGAAGATGCCCAGCCGCTGGAAATAGGTAAGGGCCGGATTATACGCGAAGGGGGACGCGTCGCTTTGCTCTCGCTCGGGACGCGGCTCGAAGAAACCGTCGCCGCCGCAGAGGCGCTTGACGCCCGGGGTATCCGCGCGACTGTGGCAGATGCCCGTTTTGCCAAACCACTTGACCGTGAACTTATCCTCAATCTGGCCCATGACCACGAAGCGCTCATCACCATCGAGGAAGGCGCCATTGGGGGCTTTGGCAGTCACGTGGCCCAGCTTTTGGCCGAAGAAGGCATATTCGATACAGGCCTGAAATTCCGCTCGATGGTGCTGCCGGATACGTTCATCGACCAATCCAGCCCGCGCGATATGTATGCCACTGCCGGTCTCAACGCCGCCGACATCGAGAGAAAAGTGCTCGATGTGCTGGGCATTGCCGTGGTGGAACGCCGTGCTTGAGGCTCCGGCGCAGAAACAGAGCTTTGTCAGCATATATCGCTGGGCCGTGTTTCTGCTGGCGGCGGGCTACACGATCCGCATGGTGTTATTTTCGGAATATGACGGCTTCGCCGGTCCGTTCCGCTACCTGACGATCTGGGCGCTGATCCTCTCGTTTTTCTGCGCAAGCCGCATGATGGCCCTGATCGAAGGCCGCTCCGAAGCCCGCTGGGACGGGCTCGTCGGGGCAACCGCGGTCATCAATCTGATGGTCGTATTTCTCTATTGGCGACTTTTCTTCGCCGATCCGACGTCAGTTACCCGCGACGGGCAACTCGGCGATTGGTGGCTCGAATATTACCTCCATGTCGTCGGTCCGCTGCTGCAATGGATCGACGCGCTGTTTATTCACCGCTCTTTCACACGCCTGCGGGCCTCTGCTCTCTGGCTTGCCGGGATCGTCACTGCCTATGTCGTGTGGGTCGAATTTGTTGTGCAGCCGCTCGCCAGCACTCCGAGCGGCAGCGTGACATCGGGACTGCCCTATCGTTTCCTGAATGATCTGGAACTCGGTGGCCGGATGACCTTCTACGCCACAAACCTCGTGACAGCCTTGGTTTTCCTGCTCGCTTTTGCCGCGCTTGCGGCCCTTATTCGGCGGCTTCTTCCGCAGCGAGCAGCGCTCTGAGCCCCGCCTTATAGTCGGGGTAGATAAGGTCCACTCCCAGCTCGCTCTTGATCCGGTCATTCCGAACCCGCTTGCTTTCGGCATAAAAGCTGCGCGCCATCGGCGTCATTTCCGCCGTCTCGAAATCTTCGGCCGGAGGCACCGGCAGACCGAGCAGTTCTGCGGCATAGCCGATCACATCCTCCGGCGGTGCGGGGTCGTCGTCGCACAGGTTATAGGCCGCGCCCGGATTGGGTCGCGCGATCGAGGCTTCCAGAACCTGCGCGATATCGTCCACATGAATGCGGGAAAACACCTGACCCTTCTTCATGATGCGCCGCGCGGTGCCGTTTCGGACCTTGGCGAAAGGTCCGCGCCCTGGCCCGTATATCCCCGCCAGCCGGAAAATATGAAGGGGTAGCCCCTCAATCGCGGACCACTCTGCCTCCGCTTCCTTCCTTAGCAAACCGCGCCGCGTGCTTGGCTCCAGCGGCGTTGCCTCATCGACCCATCCGCCGTCATGGTCTCCATAGACACCAGTGGTCGAAAGGTAGCCTACCCATTCGAACTGCCCCGCACGTTCTGCAATCTCGCTGCGCAATTCCCGCAGCACCGGATCGCCGTTCACATCAGGTGCGGCAGAAAGGAGCAGGTGGGTTGTGTGCTCCAGCAGCGTTCTTATGTCACTGCCAGGCCAGATTACCGGCTCTACACCACTGTTCTGCAGCTGTTCGGCCTTGTCCGCATTTCGCGTTGTTCCGACATAGCGCCAGCCTTTCGGCAAGAGCCGTCTTGCCAGAGCCTGAGAGGAAAACCCGTGTCCGAAAGAGAAAAGCGTTTTTTCTGTCATCATTGTCGAGAGATGGTCCTATGATGCGGTTAGATCAAGCGTCAATTTTCACCCGAATGCGGGAGCAACGAATGAACGCCGAAAAGCCGGACCTCGAAGATGCCTACGCCCTGCAAGGTGCCGAGGACGCCAAGGCTGTCTACGCTGCTTGGGCGGATAGTTATGATGCCGGCTTTGTCTCCGAGCGGCGTTACCAGCTCCACGAGCACGTCGCCGCCGCTTTCGTGGCTGAGGGGGGCATTGGTCCTGTCCTCGATCTCGGAGCGGGCACGGGAATTCTCGGCATGGCACTCGCGGCCCGCAATTGCGGGCCGCTTGAGGCCGCCGATATTTCGCCTGAAATGCTGGATCAGGCTCGCACCAAGGGTGTCTACCGCCGCCTTGTCGTAACTGACGCCAACGCACATCTCCCGTTTCCGGACAACAGCTTTGCCGGTGTCGTCAGTTCCGGCACCTTCACCCTCGGTCACCTCGGGCCAGAAATCCTCCCCGATCTCTTGCGTGTCTTGCGCCCGGGCGGACTGCTGACCATTTCAGTGAACAGCCGGCATTATGATGAGGCGGGATTCGCTGACGCCCTGCGAGTCCTCTTCGACCGGATCGCAAAACTTCGGTCAAACACCGTGCCGATCTATGCCGCAACCGACAGCTCCGATCCGCATTCCGCAGACACCGCGAAAATCATCTGCCTGACAAAGGCAACACCCTAGGTCGCGTAATTGGCACCTTCTTCATCAAGGATCAGCTTTAATTCCCGCAAATGGGATTCTGCCTGATCTGGATAATCTTCCAGCTCCGCCGCCGTTTTCGCGGCGATCTCGTCGGACAGAATCCGTAGCTTTTGTCCGGTCTGCAATGCGCGGATATATGTTTCGGCCGCCCGTTCGAAATAATAGAGCGTGTTGAATGTCTCCGCGACAGTGGCACCGATCACCATTACCCCGTGATTGCCCATGATCATCACGCGCTTTTTCGGGTCTTGGAACAACTGCGCGCAGCGCTCACCCTCTTCTTCGAATGCAAGCCCGCCGTAATTGTCGTCAATCACATACCGGCCAAAGAACATGGCCGTGTTCTGGTCAATCGGTGGCAGCGAGCTATCCGCCAGTGACGCCAGAACGGTCGCGTGGATCGAATGTACATGCATCGCGCAGCGCGCATGCGGGCAGCGCCGGTGAAGCGCACCATGCAGCCCCCATGCTGTCGGGTCAGGTGCATTCGGTGCATCGAGCATTGCCGGGTCATTTGCGTCCAGCAGCAATAGGTCCGACGCCCGAATACGCGAGAAATGCATCTGGTTCGGATTCATCAGGAACTGTGTCCCGTCGTCATTCACTGACAGGCTGAAATGGTTCGCCACACCCTCATGCATATCGAGCCGCGCCGTCCATCGGAACGCCGCCGCCAGATCGACCCGCTCTGCCCAGTGTTGGGGGCTGTTTTTAAGCTGCGCTAGTGTCATCGTGGTTCCTCCGTTGTCCCATCATGAAACGGTTCGCACCTCGGGATCAACGAAATTGCTGTGCGCTTGCAGTCCTGCCCCCATTGGTGTCAGACTTGGCCGCAACGAGGCAGAGCAAAAGCTGCACGATAATAATAAGGAGTACCCGTTTGAACCAATCCGCCATTCGGATCGTCACACCTGATCCCGTTGCCCACAGCACCTTTACCGACGCCGCTGCCGCCACCGCGCAGCTTATTTCCCTTTACGAAACTGCGACCCGTTTCCTCACTGCAAAGTTTTCAGAGACTGTAACCGGCAGCAAGCCAGCGGAGCGCTATCGTGCATTCTATCCCGAAATCCGTTTCACAACGACGACCTTCGCTACCGCCGACAGCCGCCTCTCCTTCGGCCATGTGGCTGAGCCTGGCACCTATTCCACAACGATTACGCGGCCTGATCTCTTTGAGAATTATCTGACCCAGCAAATCGGCCTTTTGATCGAAAATCACGGCGAACCTGTCAGCATCGGCTATTCCGAAACCCCGATGCCCGTGCATTTCGCGGTGGCCAACGACACCCGCCTGACCGTGCCGCAAGAGGGCGCGATGGAATTCACCCTCCGTGACGTGTTTGACGTGCCCGATCTCAGCACCACGCATGACGACATCGTCAATGGCTACGGCTTCGCCTATCCCGATGGCGCCCGTGCTCTCGCACCCTTCACCGCTCAGCGGATCGACTATTCGCTGGCGCGGCTTGCCCATTACACGGCGACAGCGGCCGAGCATTTCCAGAATTATGTCCTTTTCACCAACTACCAATTCTATGTCGAGGAATTCGAGCAGTTCGCCCGCAAGATGCTGGCCGATCCATCCAGTGGCTACACGTCTTTTGTTGCGCCCGGTAACCTCGAAATCACCGCTGCGGATGCACCACTGCCCGCACCTGCCAAGATGCCGCAAATGCCGACCTACCACCTCAAGCGAGACGGCAGCGCTGGGATCACCCTCGTCAATATCGGCGTCGGCCCTTCAAACGCCAAAACCGCAACCGATCACATCGCTGTTCTGCGACCTCATGCATGGCTCATGGTTGGGCACTGCGCGGGCCTGCGGAATTCCCAGCGGCTTGGCGATTTCGTCCTCGCCCATGCCTATCTGCGCGAGGACAACGTGCTGGACGATGATCTTCCCGTTTGGGTGCCGATCCCTGCACTGGCCGAAATCCAGATCGCGCTCGAAGATGCGGTGGAACAAGTCACAGAGCTGGAAGGCTACGACCTCAAGCGGATCATGCGCACCGGCACCGTCGCCACGATTGATAACCGCAACTGGGAGCTACGCGACCAGTCCGGGCCCGTGCAGCGTCTCAGCCAGTCCCGCGCCATCGCATTGGATATGGAGAGCGCCACCATTGCAGCCAACGGCTTCCGTTTCCGCGTGCCTTACGGAACGCTGCTCTGTGTCTCGGACAAGCCGCTCCACGGTGAGTTGAAGCTCCCCGGAATGGCCTCGGATTTCTATAAAACGCAGGTTTCGCGCCATCTGATGATCGGCGTGCGTGCAATGGAAAGTCTGCGCAAAATGCCACTAGAGCGAATGCACAGCCGGAAATTACGCAGCTTTGAAGAGACAGCTTTCCTCTGAAATGGCATTTTCCCTACAAAATGCGTTATTTTCCCTTGCAAATGCACACAATTCATTGTGGTCCTACACCATATAGAGTTTAATAACGCCAATTGAGGCCCACACTAGGGCAGACCAAGGGAGACCAAGAATATGGCAAAACCGATGACCAAAGCGCAGCTGGTTGCTGCTCTCGCAGAAGAAACCGGCAGCGACAAGAAATCCGCCTCCGGCCACCTCGACGCCCTGATCGCGATCATCACGCGTGAAGTTTCTGGCGGCGGTGCCGTGACCCTTCCGGGCGTTGGCAAAATCTACTGCCGTGAGCGCCCCGAACGCATGGTGCGCAACCCCGCCACTGGCGAGCAGATCAAGAAAGAGGCCGACAAGGTCGTCAAGATGACCATCGCCAAAGCGCTCAAAGACAGCGTAAACGGCTAATTCGCCAGACATATCGTTTTGAGGGGCCGCATCATGCGGCCCTTCTTCGTTCTGGGGCGCGGACGGGAGGCGTGCGGCGAAATGGATATCAAGTCAATCGGTATGGGTCTGCTGTTTGCCTTCGTCTGGTCTTCAGCATTCACCTCTGCCCGCGTCATCGTCGAATTCGCTCCGCCCATGTGGGCGCTTGTTTTCCGGTTTCTCGCCTCTGGCCTCCTTGGTATCCTGATCGCCCGCGCACTGGGCCAGACCGCGCGACTGACACGCCAGCAATGGGTCGCAGTTGTCGTTTTCGGCCTGTGTCAGAACGCGCTCTATCTCGGCCTGAACTTCATCGCCATGCAGACGATCGAGGCATCCCTGGCCGCGATCATTGCCTCCACCATGCCCCTGATCGTCGCCCTGATTGGCTGGGCCATCTTGCGCGACCGCATTGGCGCGCTCGGGGTTTTGGGTCTTGTCGCCGGTTTCGGTGGCGTGACCCTGATCATGGGTGCACGGCTTGGCGGTGGCGTCGATCTCTCTGCGGTCCTGCTTTGCGTAATTGCCGTCATCTCGCTTGCAGTGGCGACCTTGACCGTTCGCGGCGCGTCCTCCGGCGGCAATCTGATGATGATTGTCGGGCTTCAGATGCTTGTCGGCAGCGCCGCCCTTCTGATCCCTGCTGCGGTGCTGGAGCCTTTGACCGTCACGTGGAGCTGGCAGCTGATCGTGGCCTTTGCCTATACGACCCTCTTCCCAGGCCTTGCCGCCACGTGGGTCTGGTTTCTCCTTGTCGGGCGGATCGGTGCGGTTCGTGCGGCCACCTTCCACTTCCTTAACCCGTTCTTCGGCGTCGCTATCGCTGCCGTGCTTCTGGGCGAGGCACTGGGCGCAATGGATATCGTCGGCGTCTTGATCGTTGCAGCGGGTATTCTTGCGGTGCAGCTTTCGAAACAAAAGCCAACGGGAACGTGAAGTTCTGTCAGCCCCTTATGAAATGACTTGCGCGTGGCCGCCGTGCAAGAAAGGGCCATGGAAATTCTTTTCGGATATCTTGCGGGGCTGCTCACGCTGATTAACCCCTGCGTACTGCCCATCCTGCCGATCGTGCTGGCAAGCTCTCTGCAGCTCAGCAATCGTGGGCCAATAGTGCTTGCCGCGGGCCTCATGACCAGCTTTGTGATCGTCGGCTTCGGCGTCGCGGCTTTCGGGCGCACATTGGGTATCGACGATGTGCTCGTCTCACGCATCGGCGCGTTGATGATGGTCCTCTTCGGGGCCGTGCTTCTTGTTCCACAACTATCCGCGCGGTTTTCGCTGGTCACCGCTGGCGTCGCCAACCGCGCCGACCGCCAATTTGACACGCTTGATCGCACCCGCCTTCAGGGTCAGTTCCTCGGCGGTATGCTTCTCGGCCTTGTTTGGGTGCCCTGCGTCGGCCCTACATTGGGTGGCGCCATAGCGCTTGCCTATGCCGGTGAAAATCTAGCCTGGGCCTTTGCCACGATGGTCAGCTTCGCGCTGGGCATCGGCACTGTCGTCATCGCCCTTGGTCTTGGGGCGCAATCTGCCATTCGTGCCCGTCGTGACTGGATGCTTTCGGTCGCCGGTATCGGTCGTCCCGTGATGGGCGGTATTTTTGTGCTCACCGGACTTTCGATCTGGTTCGGGTGGCTGACTGCTGCCGAAATCTGGCTCCTCGATACGCTTCCCTACGGGATGCAGGATCTCTCCGTTCGCTACTAAGGAAACATCATGAACCGCAGAACCCTTCTCGCAACCATCGCCGCTTTCGCCCTTACACCCGCGTTCGCCCATGCCGAAATGCTGCGGTATACGCCCGGTCTGGTCGACGAGCGCCTCGCCGCCGGAGAAACCGTCTTTGTCGATTTTTATGCCGACTGGTGTTCCACCTGCCGCGCTCAAACCCGCGTGCTGAACCAGCTAAAGGCTGAAAATCCGGCCTTTGAGGAAAACATCACCTTCATTCAGGTTGATTGGGACCAGTATTCCGACGAAGCGCTTGCCCGCCGTTTGGAAATTCCCCGCCGCTCGACTCTCGTAATGCTTCGCGGCGACATGCAGCTGGGCCGGATCGTCGCCGGAACCCGTGCCGCCGACATCAAAGCGCTGCTCGATACAGGTCTCTGATCCTAAAGAAGAAACGCCAAAAGCCCGCTGACGGTGAAGAAAGCGCCAACCGTGGCGCCCATCATCGCCAGCGCGGCGAGGTTTTCATGCCCGTAGTCATGAGCGAAAATCGCATAGACACCGATCATCGGCATCGCGGCCGACAAGATCACTGCCGTTTTCAAATCCTCTGACAGATCTGGCAAGCCGAACACCACGAGCAAAGACACCGCGACCACCGCCATCATTGGATGAATAACAAGTTTGGCAATGACGATCTCTGTCGCCATGCGGCGATTGCCGCGTGTCGGCAAACCGGCCAGTGACCCGCCGATAAAGAACAGTGCCAGACCCGCCGTTGCCGTCGCCAGCATCGTCACCATCCGGTTCACAGGTTCCGGCACAGGCACCCCCGCGACCGACACGAGAACTCCCGCAAGAAACGCCAGAACCATTGGTCGCCGCAGAACGTCCCATCCTGTTTTCAAGGCGCTCTGCAATGCGGGCTGTCCCTTTGTCCGTGCTGCACCGCTCAGGATTAGAAACGCCAGCGGCACGATCAGGAAACTCTCCACCATCACATTCATCGCGAATGCGGGCGCCGCGACCTCCGGCACCGCCAGCATCAGCACTGGAAAGCCCACGTAGGCGGAATTCGGGCAACTCGCTCCCATAATTGCGATCGCCTGCCGGACGGGGCCAGTCTCTGCGCGGGTGATATTCACCTTAAACCACGCCCATGCCGCCATGATCGTGAGCAGTCCTGCCATCGCATAGGCCGCAACATAGGGCAGTTCGATGATGACGCCCTCGCCGCTGCCCGATGCAGCGGCAAACATCAGCGCGGGCAGGGCCACATTCATTGCGAACCGGCCCAATGCACTGTTGTCCTCGGCGCTGAACATTCCCTTGCGAACCATCGCGTAGCCGAGCGCTACAACAGCGAAGATCGGGAAAGTTATGCCGAAAATCTCGAGCAAATCAGCCGATCGGACCGCGCACGCCGCCTGTCTGCGCGCGGTCGAGCATGAAATGGTCAAGGATCACGCAGGCCATCATCGCCTCGCCCACAGGCACCGCACGAATGCCCACACACGGGTCATGTCGCCCCTTGGTGACAATATCGATCGGCGAGCCGTCAATGCGGATGGATTTGCGCGGGCTCAGGATCGAGGACGTCGGTTTCACGGCGAAGCGCACCACAATATCCTGTCCTGTCGAAATACCGCCCAGAATGCCGCCCGCATGGTTTGAGCTGTATTCCGGCCCGTTTGGCCCCATCGTAATTTCGTCGGCGTTATCGCGCCCCGTGAGCGCAGCGGCGGCCATGCCTTCGCCGATCTCCACACCTTTCACCGCATTAATCGACATCATCGCCGCGGCCAGATCGGTATCCAGCTTGCCATAGACCGGCGCACCCAGTCCCGCGGGTATTCCCCGCGCAACCACTTCGATGATCGCACCGACGGAGTTGTGATCCTTGCGCCGCAGGAAATCGAGGTAATCCTCCCATTCCGCGGCTGCGGTTGCGTCGGGGCACCAGAAATCGTTCTGGTCGATGGTGGCCCAGTCAAAGCGGTCGCGGTCGATCTTCCTGTCGCCCATCTGGACCATATAGCCTTTGATCTCTGCTTTTGGCATCAGGTCGGCGATTGCCGCCCGCGCCACACCGCCCGCCGCCACCCGCGCAGCCGTTTCCCGCGCTGACGACCGTCCGCCGCCGCGATAATCGCGCAGACCATATTTCTGGTGGTAGGTGATATCCGCGTGTCCGGGGCGGAAGCTCTGCGCGATCTCGCCATAATCCTTCGAACGCTGATCGGTATTGCGGATCATCAGCTGGATCGAGGTGCCGGTCGTCTTGCCCTCGAATACCCCTGACAGGATCTCCACCGCATCCGGCTCGTTGCGCTGGGTGGTGTTCTTGTTCTGCCCGGGGCGGCGCTTGTCGAGCCAGGTCTGGATCATCTCCGGCTCCAGCGCGATTCCCGGCGGGCAGCCGTCAACCGTCGCGCCTAATGCAGGCCCGTGGCTCTCCCCCCAAGTGGTGACGCGGTAGACATGCCCGAAACTATTGAAAGACATCGCGGAACTCCTTTGCAGACCCGTCTATCCTGATGGCCGGAGAGGTCCAAGATTTTTCGACCGGAAATATGCCCTTGCGTCACCGATTTGCCGCGTTATGTTCCGCCTCACCTCGGGGTGCTCCGTCAGGAGCTGAGATGCATCACGCGAACCCGTTGAACCTGAACCGGTTAGAACCGGCGGAGGGAAGGCCATTCGAGTTCTCCTCAATGCCCCCATCCGTCCGGCGCATGAAAGAGGATAACGGAATGAAAACCAAACATCTGATCCATGTCGCAGGACTTTGCCTCGCTGCCTCCACAGCGTCGGCACAAACTCCTGTGCTTACAGTGTATACCTATGACAGTTTCGTCAGCGACTGGGGCCCGGGTCCGGCAGTCGAAGCCGCATTCGAAGAAACCTGCGGTTGTGATCTTCAATTCGTCGGCGCAGGTGACGGCGCGGCGCTTATGTCCCGCATTCGTCTCGAAGGCAGCGCGACAGAGGCCGATATCGTCCTCGGTCTCGATAACAGCCTCATGGCTGCCGCAAGTGAAACTGGCCTTTTCGCTCCGCATGGTGTGACGGCGGATTACGACCTCCCTGTCGCATGGACAGACGAGACCTTCGTCCCCTTTGATTGGGGCTATTTCGCCTTCGTCAGTGACAGCGAAACTCCGGCTCCGGCCGATTTCCGCGCCCTTGCGGACAGTGACCTGTCGATCGTCATTCAGGATCCCCGTTCCTCCACCCCGGGCCTTGGTCTGCTCACATGGGTCAAGGCCAGCTATGGCGATGAGGCCGCTGCGATATGGGAAGCGCTTGCCGACAATATCGTGACTGTCACGCCCGGCTGGTCCGAGGCATACGGCCTGTTTCTCGAGGGCGAGGCAGATGCCGTGCTGTCTTATACCACCTCACCGGCGTATCACCTGATTGCAGAGGAAGACGCCTCCAAGACCGCATGGATCTTCGACGAAGGTCACTACATGCAGATCGAAGTCGCCGCGAAGCTCGCTGCATCCGATAATTCCGACCTCGCAGATGAGTTCCTGTCCTTCATGGTCTCCGATGCGTTCCAGTCCATCATTCCAACCACAAACTGGATGTATCCGGCTGTCGCACCTGACGCAGGTCTGCCGGATGGCTTTGGCGAGGTTGTTGCGCCTGAAAAAGCGCTGTTCCTTGCTCCTGAGGAAGCTGCCGCGCTACGTGATGCGGCTATCGAAGAATGGCGCGCGGCTCTCGCCCGCTAATCTTTCCGAAATGGCCCAGCGTCGCAGCCGCGGCGCTGGTGCTGTTTCTGGTGCTCGGCACCCTTCTGGCGGTGCTGTGGCGGGCCGAGGGGTCCCTGTCCCTTGCCGCCGCTGATCTGGCTGCCATTCGCTTTACTATTTCTCAGGCCATCGTTTCCGCCGTCCTCTCGGTCGGGTTGGCGATACCTGTCGCGCGGGCCTTGGCGCGGCGGCAGTTTCGGGGGCGCGCGCTGTTTGTCACTCTGTTGGGCGCGCCGTTCATCCTTCCGGTTATTGTGGCGATCATCGGCCTTTTGGCCGTGTTCGGGCGGGGCGGTCTCGTCAATGCTGTGACCGATGCGCTGGGCCTTCCGTCTTTGCAAATCTACGGATTTCAAGGCGTGGTTCTGGCCCATGTCTTCTTCAATCTCCCGCTTGCCACGCGGTTTTTGTTGCAGGGATGGCTTTCCATTCCCAGTGAGCGGTTCCGCCTTGCCGAAAGCCTGAACGCACCCGTTTTTCGCGTCCTTGAGTGGCCCATGCTTCGGGCCGTGGTTCCGGGTGCGCTTCTGGCCGTTTTCCTGATCTGTCTCACAAGTTTCGCAGTTGCGCTGACCTTGGGTGGCGGTCCCCGTGCCACAACTGTGGAATTGGCGATCTATCAGGCAATCCGATTTGATTTCGATCTTGGGAAGGCGGCAGTCCTGTCCATCGTCCAGCTGACGCTCTGTGCGGCCGCAGTGCTCGCCGCCACCACTTTGGCAATCCCCGAGGGATTCGGCGCGGGGCTCGACCGTTCCACACCCCGCTGGGACGGCCAAACCCGTGCTGCCCGCATCCGTGACGGACTTGTGATCACCCTTGCCGCGCTGTTCCTTCTGGTGCCGCTCGCGATGATCGTTTTGCGCGGTTTGCCGGGGCTCACGTCACTCCCTCCCTCCGTTTGGGAGGCCGCGATCCGCTCGATTGCCGTCGCCCTTTGTGCCACTGCGCTGACGCTTCTACTCGCCTTCGCGCTTGCGACGCAGCAGGGGCGGGCACTCACCTTGATCGGAAATCTGCCCCTCGCCACATCGTCGCTGGTCGTCGGCACTGGGCTGTTCGTGATTGTCTACGGTTTTGTCTCGCCCACGCGCATCGCGCTCGGTGTCACCGTCCTTTTGAATGCGGTGATGAGTCTGCCTTTCGTCCTTCGTATCCTCCTGCCGGAAATTGAACGGGTCGAGACCGATTTCGGACGGCTTGCCGATAGTCTTCGTCTCACCGGATGGCGCCGATTGCGTTGGCTCTACCTGCCTCGGCTGCGGCGCCCCGTCGGCTTTGCCGCGGGCCTTTCTGCGGCCCTTTCGATGGGTGATCTCGGCGTCATTGCACTTTTTGCGACCGACCGGCAGGAAACTCTACCCCTTGCCATGTATCGCTTGATGGGTGCCTATCGCATGGAAGCCGCCGCCAGTGCCGCGCTCGTGCTTGTTGCGTTGAGCCTGCTGTTGTTCTGGGTTTTTGATCGGGGAGGCCGCGTCGATGCTGACGCTTGAGAGAATAGAAATCCGCCAGCCCAGCTTTCGGCTCGATGCCGATTTTTCCGTTTCCACTGGTCTGATAACCGCGCTTATCGGTCCATCCGGTGCGGGAAAATCCAGCCTTCTGAGCATTATTGGCGGGTTTTATACGCCTGCATCGGGCCGGGTGCTCTGGAATAATAGCGATATTTCTGTCCTCGCCCCGGGTGCGCGCCCCTGCGCGACGCTGTTTCAGGATAACAATCTCTTTCCACACCTGACGGTTGCAGCGAATGTCGGAATGGCGCTCACCACCGATATGCGCCTGACACCGGCGCAATCCGAGCAGGTCACAGCCGCGCTGTCTCAGGTTGGTCTGGCCGATATGGGCAGGCGAAAGCCAGCGACTCTTTCCGGCGGCCAGCAGGCGCGCGCCGCTCTGGCCCGCGCACTTCTTCAGGATCGTCCATTGGTGCTACTGGATGAACCGTTTTCGGCACTTGGTCCGGCACTGAAAGCCGAGATGCTCGATCTCGTGCGCGAAACACTCGCCGCTGCCGGTCGGACCGTTCTGATGGTCACGCACGATCCGGCAGACGCATTGCGCATCGCGGATGAAATCCTCTTTGTTGCGGACGGCACCGTGACCGGCCCGCATCCGACCCGCGAATTGCTTGACGATCCACCACCTGCACTCCGCACCTATCTCGGCGCAAAGTAGCTTCGGGACGGGCCAAAGAAAAAAGGCCCGCGTCTCGCGGGCCTTTCTCATATCACTTTGTGCGGCGCTTAATCTTTGCGCTTCGCCGCTGCCTTATGCGGTGCCCACAGACGCTTGTTCGTCAGGTAGAGCAAAACAGACAGAACCGTGAGGAAGATTACACCGGTGAGGCCAGCTTGCTTCCGCGCCACCAGCTTCGGCTCCGCGGTCCACATCAGGAAGGCCGCGATGTCCTCTGCCTCGTGGTGCAGGTCGTTGGAATGGCCATCGGCATATTCCACGTCTTCGCCCCACAGCGGCTGCGGCATACCGATCCAGCTGCCCGGGACCATGTGCTTGCCCTTCTCGTCGATGCAGCTCTCGGGGAAACCACCTGCGGCGAAGGCCGTGTTGTAGTAGCCGTCGAAGTCCTCAGGCGCACATTCAGGTGCTTCTTCGTAGCCGATCATCAGAGAGGCGATATATTCAGCACCGCCCATACCTTTGAAGAGCTGGTTCAGGCCCGTTCCATAAGGGCCGCTAAAGCCCGCACGCGCCTTTGCCATCAGGCTCAGGTCCGGCGCGCCTTCAACCGAAGGGAACTTGTCAGCCGGCGTTGCGGTGCGCCAGTCTTCCAGAAGCGGGTCATAGACCTCGTAGAATTCCGCGTAGGCGCGCATCTGGTCTTCCGGCAGCGCCGGTCCACCTTCGTCGTGCAGGTTGCGGAAGGCCACCTGACGCAGACCGTGGCAGCTTGCGCAGATCTCGGTGTAGATCTGCAGGCCGCGCTGGAGCTGCATCTGGTCGTAGCTGCCGAACGGCCCTTCGAACGAGAAGTCGAAGTCCTCGACATGCGCCTCGCCAGCGGCAGACACCTGCGTTGCGGCAGATGCCAGCCCGAGCGCTACGGCGGCGGTAAGGGTGAGTTTACGGAACATCAGTCTTTGTCCTTTCTCACTCGGCCGGAGTGCCCGAAGGCTTGCCGTAGTGGTCATTGAAATCATCCTCGATCGTTGCCGGTGCGGGCAGCGGCTTCTCGATCACACCCAGAAGCGGCAGGAGCACGAGGAAATAGGCGAACCAGTAGGCCGAACCGATCAGCGCGATAATCGGGTAGATCCCTTCTGCCGGCATCGCACCCGTCCACATCAGGACGAAGAAGTCGACGACCAGCAGCGCGAACCACCACTTGAACATCGGGCGGTAACGGCCGGAACGGACCGAAGACGTATCCAGCCACGGCGCCAGCGCCATCACGGCAATCGCGCCAAACATCGCCAGCACGCCGAAGAATTTGGCGTCGATGATGCCGAAGGACACCCATTCGGCGAACATCACGACCCAAACGTCAGCGGTGAACGAACGCAGGATCGAGTAGAACGGCAGGAAGTACCATTCGGGCACGATATGCGCAGGCGTCGCCAGCGGGTTTGCTTCGATGTAGTTGTCCGGGTGGCCGAGGTAGTTCGGCATGAAGCCCACGATAGCCATGAAGATCACGAGGATAACCGCCAGCGCGAACAGGTCCTTGATCACGAAATAGGGCCAGAACGGCAGCGTGTCTTTCTCTGCATCCTCTTTCGAGGTGCGGCGCACTTCAACACCCGTCGGGTTGTTGTTGCCGGTCGAGTGGAAGGCCCAAATATGGACGATCACAAGGCCAGCAATGATGAACGGCAGCAGATAGTGCAGCGAGAAGAAGCGGTTCAGCGCGGGTTGACCCACAGCCGATGCACCCAGCAGCCAGGTCTGCAGGCTCTCACCGATGAACGGGATCGCACCAAACAGGCCGGTGATCACCGCCGTGCCGTGGAACGACATCTGACCCCAAGGCAGAACATAGCCGAGGAAGCCGGTTGCCATCATCAGCAGGTAGATCAGCATACCGATGATCCATGTCACTTCGCGCGGCGCCTTGTAGGAGCCGTAGTAGAGACCACGGAAAATATGGGCATAAACAGCTACGAAGAACAGTGATGCGCCGTTCATGTGGAAATAGCGGATCATATGGCCGCCGTTCACATCGCGCATGATGTGCTCGATGGAGTTGAACGCCATGTCCACATGCGGGGTGTAGTGCATCACCAGCACGATGCCGGTGACGATCTGCAGCGCCAGCGTAAAGGTCAGGACGATGCCCCAGATCCACATCCAGTTCAGGTTCTTCGGAGTGGGGATCATGAGGGTGTCATAGAGAAGCCCGATGACGGGGAGGCGGCTGTTAAGCCACTTCTCGCCGTTCGACTTCGGTTCGTAATGATCGTGCGGAATGCCAGACATCAAAATTCTCCTTAGCCGAGCTGGATCGTCGTTTCGTCGACGAACGCTGCAACAGGGACGGGAAGGTTACGAGGTGCGGGTCCTTTGCGGATCCGGCCGGACGTGTCGTAGTGCGAACCGTGGCAGGGGCAGAACCATCCGCCAAAATCACCGGCCTCACCCAGCGGCACACAGCCTAGGTGGGTGCATACGCCCATCTGGACCAGCCAAACACCGTCTTCAGACAGTGCGCGGTTTTCATCGGTCGCGGCTGCGTCGCCGATATTGTCGTTGTTGGCTTCCGGATCGGGAAGCGCATCGATGTCTACATCGCGTGCCGCAGCGATTTCATTTTCGGTGCGGGCCCGGATGAAAACGGGCTTGCCCTGCCACAGCACAGTGATCTGGCTGCCCGGCGTAACCTGGCTAACGTCAACGCGGATGGAGGCAAGAGCCTGAACATCTGCAGAGGGGTTCATCTGATTGACGAGCGGCCAGACAGCAGCGCCGGTAACTACCGCGCCGGCACCTGCCGTTGCATAGTAGATAAAGTCGCGGCGTGTGCCCTGGTGTTCTTCAGCGTGTGACACGGGGTGCATCTCCGATATTTCCGAGCAATAAGCCCATACGAACAGGATAGCCGGCGGAGTCCCGCCGACCATTCGCGGGCTGTTTATCTATCAAAATCCCCTACGTCCAGCGGACAATCGGGCGCAGGGGTGATAGAAATACCCCGAAGCCATTGAAATGGAGCGAAACAGAGGCATGTATGGGGGTCGCTGCCATTGCGGGTCGGTCCGGTGGTCGGTCGATGACCTTCCAGAGCGTGCCATCGCCTGTAACTGCTCGATCTGCCGTCGGCTTGGCGCGCTTTGGGGCTTTTCCACCCGCGCAGCGGTGCAACTAACGGTCGAATCGCCCGTGATCCGCTACAGGTGGGGCGACGGATTGATCGATTTCTGTTCCTGCTCCCGCTGCGGCACTACGACCCATTACGAAAGCACTGATCCAGCGCCCGATGCACGACTTGCCGTCAATCTGAATACGTTGGATGACCGCAATGCACTCACGGCAATTCAGGTGCGCCATTTCGACGGTGCCGAAAGCTGGACATTCACTGATTGATTCGCTCCGCGCTAGTCCAGCGCGGGCGGTGTCTCCATCAGTGTCGAAAGCCAGGCCAAATCCTGTCCTACACCTGCGTCCGCAACAGCCTTGGCCGCGGCCAAACGTGCGCTGTCGGGCTTGTTCTGCCCCAGCTTCCAGGTTCCGTCCAAGGATGCAATTTCCAGACGGAACGGCACGATCTGCCGCATCATCCGTGCTTTCAGCCCATCCGTCATCTTGTCCGAAAGCCACGGCGCCTTTGGCAACAGCCTCGCCTCGAACTCCGCGCTGAGGTCGTCGATCAGTGGCTCCAATGCATCGGATGGAAGCGGCACCAGCATCCCGCGCAGATGCACGGCGACGTAGTTCCACGTCGGCACCTGATCCTCGATTTCATACCAGTCCGGCGAAATATAGCTGTGACCGCCAGACACCGCGATGACGGCAGGCGTCGCGTCCTTGACCGCCCGTGCTATGGGGTTCGAACGTACAAGATGCACATCCGCACGCCCCCCATCGCCGGTCAGTAGATACGGAACATGCGAAAGCATCGGACCCTCCGCACCGTTGACCGCCAGCACGCCAAAGCCGCGCTCGCGTGCGAATTGCAGGTTAAGTGCGTCATTCTTGGTGCGAAATGCTGGATTGGGATGCATCGTTCCTCCTAGGCCACCGCCTTGCCCCGTAGCTGCGTTCCGCGCACACCCTCAATTTCTGTGGTGACAATCGCGCTCTCGACCTGATCGCTCTCGAAGGTCACCTCGGTGAATTGTTCGGTCCGGCCCATGCGCGCGTTTTCCATCAGCACCGCGTGCATTTGCCCCTTTTGCGCCGCCAGATGCCGCGCCACTTGGCTATCCCCCGCCGCTCGCAAGCGCGCCGCGCGGTCCTTGATGGCTTTTCCGTTTACCTGCGGCATCCGCGCTGCGGGTGTCCCTTGGCGCGGGGAATACGGGAACACATGCAGCCACGTCAGGTCGCACTCATTCACGAGCTTCAGCGAGTTTTCGAAATGCGCCTCGGTCTCGGTCGGAAAACCGGCGATCA
>JAEPMR010000022.1 GCA_017643845.1 Marivivens sp.
CCAGGGCAGCATTCGGCTCGATGGAACCGACTTGCGGGATATGGCGCGCAGTGATTTCCGGCGGCACTTGGCGCTGGTCCCGCAAGACCCCGTCATATTTGCAGATACCGCACGGGAAAACATTCGTTTCGGCAGGCCGGACGCAAGTGATGCTGATGTCGAGGCGGCGGCCCGCGCAGCGGCGGCGCATGAGTTTCTAACGGCATTGCCTGAAGGCTATGACAGTTACGTCGGGGAGCGTGGGGTGATGCTTTCCGGCGGGCAGAAGCAACGGATCGCGATTGCGCGTGCAATCCTGCGGGATGCGCCTGTTCTGCTGCTGGATGAGGCGACAAGCGCGCTGGATGCTGAGAGCGAACGTGCGGTCCAGATGGCCGTGGATGAACTCTCAAAAGACCGAACGACGATCATCGTGGCGCATAGGCTGGCGACGGTGAAGAAGGCCGACCGGATCGTTGTGTTTGACGAGGGGCGTATTGTGGCGGACGGCAGCCATGCGGAGCTGGTGCGTGAGGGGGGGCTTTACGCGCGGCTTGCAGAGTTGCAGTTCACGGACGGGGTCGCGGCGGAGTAGGGTCTGTCGCTGCGTCATTGGTGTCTTTTCCATAGATCACGTTGCGTCTTTTCCGTTGGCGTGGGCTTGTCATGGCTCCCAGATTTGCCCATCGTTTCTCTTATAATGAACGAAACCGTCGATGAACGGCGGATCAGGGAGGAAATGCCATGGGATACGCGTCTGTCGCGGATCGGGATGCCATTCAGAACGAGATGGAATGGCCGGAACGTGAGGTTCCGAAGACACTTTACGGATTGTTGAGTGGCACGGCGGAGCGGTTTCCGCATCGGTCTGCGTTTACGTTCCAGTTGATGTCGGGTCCGAATGACAAGGACGAAACATTGTCCTGGCAGGAATTGCACGACAAGGCGTGTCAGACGGCAAATATGTTTCGGATGCTCGGGATCGGCGAGAAGGATGTGGTGGCATTCATCCTGCCCAACGCGACGGAAACTGTCCTGACGTATTTGGGCGGTGCCATTGCGGGGATTGTCAGCCCCATTAACCCGCTTCTGGAGTCGGAGCAGATCGGCGCGATCCTGCGGGAAACCGGCGCGAAGGCGGTTGTAACGCTGAAGGCGTTTCCGAAGACCGATGTGGCCCAGAAAGTGGCCAAGGCGGTCGCGCTGGCCCCGAATGTGGAGACCGTGATCGAGGTGGACCTGCTGCGTTATCTGACAGGTGCGAAGCGATTGATCGTTCCGTTGATCCGCCCCAAAAATCCGGTCAGCCACAAGGCACGCGTGATCGACTTCAACCGAGAAATGGAAAAACATCCGCCACGACTGGCGTTCGATGATGCCGCTGGAGACAGGATTGCGGCCTATTTCCATACAGGCGGCACGACGGGTATGCCGAAAGTGGCCCAGCACCGGTATTCGGGGATCATCTACAATGCATGGCTTGGGCAACGGCTGCTGTTTACCGAAGATGACGTGCAGATGTGTCCGATGCCGCTGTTCCATGTCTTTGCAACGATCGTATCTTTTGGCGCGTCGCTCGGATCGGGCGCGCAGATCGTGTTTCCGACGCCGCAGGGCTATCGGGGCGATGGCGTATTCGACAATTTCTGGAAGCTGATCGAGCGCTATAAGGCTACGTTTGTAATTGCGGTGCCGACTGCGATGTCGGCACTGATGCAGCGCAAGGTGGATGCGGATATTTCGTCGCTCAAGCTGGTGTTCTGCGGATCGTCACCGCTGCCGGTCGAGCTTTACAACCGGTTCGAAGAGGCGGCAGGTGTGACGATCTGCGAAGGGTATGGATTGACCGAGGCGACCTGTCTGGTGTCGATCAATCCGCCGGATGGGGTGAAAAAGGTCGGCTCGATCGGCATTCCTTTCCCTTATACGGATGTGAAGATCATGTCGGTCGAAAACGGGGAGGAATGCGGGGTCGATCAGATCGGCGAAATCTGCGTTTCAAATCCCGGTGTTGCCATGGGCGACACATATACAGAGCCGACGAAGAATGAAGACCTCTACTATCCCGGCTACTTGGGACCGCATCAATATCTGCGGACAGGTGATCTGGGGCGTGTCGATGCGGACGGGTATCTGTGGATCACCGGTCGTGCCAAGGATCTGATCATTCGGGGCGGCCATAACATTGATCCCGCACAAATCGAGGCGGGGCTGGCGGCGCACGAGGCCGTCGCCTTTGCGGCCGCTATCGGACAGCCCGATGGCTATGCGGGGGAGTTGCCCTGTGCCTATGTCGAATTGGTGGACGGCGCGTCTGTTTCGCCGGAAGAACTGCGCGAATTCGCGAATGCGCGCATTTCAGAACGCGCGGCACATCTGAAATATGTCGAGATTATTCCCGAGATACCGAAGACCGCCGTAGGAAAGCCGCTGAAGAATGAATTGCGGAAGCTGGCGATCCGGCGGGTGTATAATGAGGCGCTATCCCATGCAGAGGTGGGCGCGGAGGTGTCTGAGGTCGTCGAAGATAAGAAGCGGGGACTGGTGGCGCAGGTGGTTCCTGCGGGCACTGTGGCAAAGGACGACGTGACGAAGGCCTTGGGTGACTTCACACGCCCCTGGGATTGGAACGCTTAGGTTTCGTGAAGCTGTAGTCAAAAGGAAGGGCCAGGCGATTGCCTGGCCCTTCTGTCTGGTCGCGCCACTGGGTGGGGTGAGAAAGACGCGACCGGGGACGCAGTTTGATCAGAAGTCGCCGAAGCCGCGCTGATCGAAGTCAGAGGCATCCGTTTTGCGGCTATGCCCGTTTGTGCCGTTGACCTTGCCGTTTCGCGGGGGCGTGGGCATCTGTGGGGTCTGGGGCAGCTCGTAGTCGGCCAGTGAAATCGGCTTTGCTGCCGGTTTCTTGATCGCCGGTTTCGCAGTCGGCATCTTGGCCTCGACTTCGTGGTCTGCGCCAGCCTCGTTGAAGCTGCCCGACACCTGAAACTGGCGGACTTGCTCACGCAGCTTGCGGTTGGTTGCGGTCAACTGGGCAGCAGTTGCGGCCAGTTCTTCGGCCTGGCTGCTGCTGTCGCGTGCGGAACGGCTGATGTCAGAGATCGCAGAGTTGATCTGATCGACGCCGCGTGCCTGTTCCTCACTGGCGCTGGAAATGTCGCCCATGATGTTGAGCACTTCCTGGGTGCCGCCAGCGATTTCCTCGAAGGTGGCGCTGGTGAGATCGGCCATTTCGACGCCCGCTTCGACGCGCTTGGCGGAACTATCGATCAGTTCCGATGTCTCCCGCGCAGCTTTTGCCGAGCGACCGGCGAGGTTGCGGACTTCAGCGGCAACCACGGCAAAGCCGCGACCGTGCTGGCCCGCGCGAGCGGCTTCGACCGCCGCGTTGAGCGCGAGGAGATTGGTCTGGAAAGCGATTTCGTCGATGACCTTGATGATGTTGCCGATTTCCTTTGAGGAGGTGTTGATCGCATCCATGGCTTCGACCATGCCTTGAACCTGGGTCTTGCCGGTTTCAACGCGCTCGGCGTTCTTGGTGACGACATTCTGCGCCTGACGTGCCGAGTCAGCGTTTGCACGCACCTGCGCCGCGGTCTGTTCGACAGAGCTGGACAGCTCTTCGACTGCCGACGACTGGACCTCTGCGTTGGTTGCCATGCTCTGTGCCGCGTCGGACATCTGATCGGCAACGTCTTTCACTTGATCGGTATTGGCACGGATATCGCCGAGAGCTTCATCAAGGGCGCTCAGGATTTCGTCCATTGCATTGGCGCTGTTGCCAACTTCGTCCTGACTGTCGATTGCGAGGCGTGTGGACAGATCGCGTTGGGCGACGATGTTCAGCAGGCCGGTGCGCATTTTTGCGAGCGGGCGAGTAATGGAACGGGCGAAAAAGATGCCGATCAGGGTGATGATCGCGGCGGTAATCACGGCTGCAATGATGATGATCATGCCGACGCGATTGGCCGTTGCCATCAGATCGTCATAGCTGGCTTCGACGATCAGGCCGTAGTGCAAACCTGCCGCGTCGATTTTTGCGTGACCGCCCATTGTTTGGGATTCGGTCATTTCGTCCATGTGGACGTCAACGCCGGTTTCGTCATTGAGAGCGATCATGCTGATGTCGTCTGTCTGCCAGAACGCCGGATCGTTTTCGGTCGAGTCTGCGGGGAAGCCGTAGGTCATCACGCCGATGCGGGATGAGTTGACGAGGGCTTTTTCTGTCGGAACGCCGAGACCGATGTCTGCTGAAAGGAAGCGCTCGAAGAGGCTGGTCGGCAGCTGAGCCGCGATGACGCCCTGAACCATTCCTGCGCCATTCAGAACCGGCGCTGCCATGAAGGAGGCGAATGCACCGTTGCTGGGCGCATAGGGTGAGAATTCGGAGGCGGCAACATGGTGCCCTGGCTCATGCTCGCCGCTGCCGATGTCATGCCCCATTGAATCAATGGCATTGAGGGCCTCGCGGGCAACGCGGGCCAGATCGGTGTCACGGTAGCGGCCTTCGAACAGGTTCGTACCGAAGTCATCCTCTTTGGCGTAGGAATAGACGAGGTTGCCGTCGGTATCGATCAGGAAAATGTCATAGTAGCCGCGCTGCTCGGCGATGTTGGAGAACAGCTGATGCCAGCGACCGTGCACCATGGAGTACGTGCTCTTGTCCTCGGCCATCATGAGGTTTTGGCGCTGGCCGAGGGGGAATTCGTTATTCGTGATGTACTGATCGCGTAGATAGGCGAGGGGGTTCTCGTTCTGCTGGGACAACACGCCGTAGGCCTGTGAAAAGGTCGTCATCGCGCTGCTGATGCCGAAATCGGTGGAATACAGAGACAGGTCTGTCTGGAAGTTCGTGAGAGCATTTTCAAATTGTGCTTCGACGGTCTCGGTCGCGGCCTCGAGGCGGGAGATCGCGTTTGCTTCCATGGCGCTATACATGCCGTTGTAGGAGAGCAGACCAATGGTCAGCGACGCAACGGAGGCAAGGCCAGCGAAGGTCAGTGGTAATTTTCGTGCGATCGTCAGACGCTTTAACATAATTTATCCCTTTCTGCGGGTAGAACCCTTGCGCACCCCACGGCGCGTCAGAAAGAGAAACGGCCCGAACACATCGGTGTTTAGGAATTCGTCGAAATGACGGGCTAACTATTCGTATAGGTCAGCGCGCATTGGCGTCATTATCAAAAAAGGCGCCCCGCGGTAGCGGAGCGCCTTTCCCTGGAGTTCGATCGGATCAGGCGACGTCGAAGCGGTCTGCGTCCATCACCTTGGTCCAAGCGGCAACGAAATCGGCGACGAACTTCTCATTGGCGTCGGACTGGGCGTAGACCTCTGCCAATGCGCGGAGCTGGGAGTTCGAGCCGAATACGAGGTCAACGCGGGTGGCCGTCCATTTGACGTCGCCGCTGGCGCGGTCGCGGCCCTCGAAGCTGCGCTCGTTTTCGTCTGTGGCAGACCACTCAACGCCCATGTCGAGCAGGTTGACGAAGAAGTCATTCGTCAGCTGGCCCGGGGTGGCGGTGAGAACGCCATGGCTGGTGCCGCCCTGATTGGCGCCGAGTGCCCGCATACCGCCGACGAGAACGGTCATCTCCGGCGCCGTGAGGCCGAGGAGCTGCGATTTATCGATCAGCAGCTCTTCGGCAGAGAGGGAATATTGGCCCTTCTCGTAGTTGCGGAAACCGTCGGCGATCGGTTCGAGCACGTCGAAGCTTTCTACATCGGTCTGTTCGGCACTGGCGTCCATGCGGCCCGGGGTGAATGGCACCTCGATCGCATGACCGGCGGCCTTTGCCGCAGCTTCGATTGCTGCGCCACCTGCGAGGACGATGAGATCGGCAAGAGAGATCTTCTTGCCGCCACTGGCAGAGGCGTTGAACTCCGCCTGAATGCCTTCCAATGCGCCGAGCACCTTTGCGAGCTGTGCCGGATCGTTCGCTTCCCAGTCCTTCTGCGGGGCCAGACGGACGCGGGCACCATTCGCACCACCGCGCATATCAGAGCCGCGATAGGTCGAGGCGGAAGCCCATGCGGTGAGGACGAGTTCCTGCACCGTGAGGCCGGTGGCGAGGATCTTGGCTTTCAGCGCGTCGATGTCAGCTGCGTCAACGAGCGGATGGTCAACGGCGGGGATCGGATCCTGCCAGATCAGATCTTCGGCAGGAACGTCGCTGCCGAGGTAGCGCACTTTCGGACCCATGTCGCGGTGGGTCAGTTTGAACCAAGCGCGCGCGAAGGCATCTGCGAATTCCTGCGGGTTTTCGTGGAAGCGCTTCGAGATCGGGCCGTAGATCGGGTCCATGCGCATCGCCATATCGGCGGTGGTCATCATGATCGGCACTTTCTTGTCAGAGCCGTCGACCTCGGGCGCGTGGTCCTTCTCGTCCAGATCCTTGGCGTGCCAGATGTGGGCGCCAGCGGGCGATTTGGTCAGTTCCCACTCGTAGCCGAAGAGCACGTCGAAATAGCCCATGTCCCACGTGGTCGGGTTCGGGGTCCATGCGCCTTCGATGCCGGAGGTGATGGTGTCTACGCCCTTGCCGGACTTGTGTGAGGAGAGCCAGCCGAAGCCCTGAGCGGCCATCCGTGCGCCTTCCGGCTCGGGGCCAACCGCATCTGCGGGGCCGTTGCCGTGTGCCTTGCCGAAGGTGTGACCGCCGGCAACGAGGGCGACGGTTTCTTCGTCGTTCATTGCCATCCGGCCAAAGGTTTCGCGGATGTCGCGGCCAGAGGCGATCGGGTCGGGGTTGCCATCGGGGCCTTCGGGGTTGACGTAGATGAGGCCCATCTGAACCGCTGCAAGCGGGTTATCAAGATCACGCTCGCCGCTGTAGCGGCTGTTTTCCTTGTCGCTGGTGGCGAGCCACTCTTTCTCGGCGCCCCAGTAGACGTCTTCTTCGGGCTCCCAGACATCAGCACGACCGCCGCCAAAGCCGAAGACGGGACCACCCATCGACTCGATGGCGACGTTGCCAGCGAGGATCATCAGGTCTGCCCAGGAAATCTTGTTGCCGTATTTCTGCTTGATCGGCCACAGGAGGCGGCGGGCTTTGTCGAGGTTGCCGTTATCGGGCCAGCTGTTGAGCGGTGCGAAACGCTGTTGACCAGTGCCTGCGCCGCCGCGGCCGTCGCCTGTGCGGTAGGTGCCGGCGCTGTGCCATGCCATGCGGATGAAGAAGCCGCCGTAGTGTCCGTAGTCAGCCGGCCACCAGTCCTGACTGTCGGTCATCAGGGCGTGGAGGTCTTTCTTCAGAGCGTCCAGGTCGAGCGATTTGAAGGCTTCCGCGTAGTCGAAGCCGGTGCCCATCGGATCGGACTTGGCCGAATTCTGGTGGAGGATCTTGAGGTTGAGCTGGTTGGGCCACCAGTCGCGGTTGGTCCGTCCGCTGGTCACGGCGGCGCCATGCATCACAGGGCATTTGCCGATGTTATTTCCGTCCATGTCTGTCTCCGATGTTGTTTGGTCGATCCGTCGCGGCGGCCCCGCGACGGCATGCGATCGTGGCTCAGATATAAGCCATGACCGGCAGGAATGAAGAGGGGATAGCAGAGTTGGCGTATTGGTTTAAGTTGCATTTTCTGATGCAAATTATAAGTCAGACTTATGATTAACATGACCTTGAAACAGCTTCGCTATGTCGATGCGCTGGCGCGGCACCGGCATTTCGGTCACGCCGCCGATGCGTGTGCTATCTCGCAGCCTGCGCTTTCGATGCAAATCAAGGAATTGGAGGCGGCGCTGGGCACGCCATTGGTGGAGAGGGGCGGACGGAAGTTGCGCCTAACGGCCTTTGGCGAGGAATTCACGCGCCGCGCACGCCAGATCCTGCGGGAGGTCGATGAATTGGCCACCCTTGCGCGGGCTGCGGAAGAACAATTCGCCGGACGGTTGCGGCTGGGCGTGATCCCGACGATCGCACCCTATCTGCTCCCGCGTGTTGTGGCGGGGATCACGGGCGCCTATCCGCAGCTGGATGTGCATGTAAGAGAGACCCTGACGCCACGGCTGATCGAGGAGTTGGACGCGGGACGGATCGACGCGGCGATTGTAGCTCTGCCTGTATCCGAGCCGTGGCTGCAGGAAGTGGCGCTATTCGATGAGCGCATGATGCTTGTCCGTCCGCAGACGGATGAGGGAAAGCCAGTGCCGGACGCGGCGGATTTGGGCCAGTTGCGGCTACTCCTGTTGGAGGAGGGACATTGTTTTCGGGATCAGGCGTTGGAAGTCTGTCGGCTAAGGCCCGATCGACCACGCGAGGGGTTGGATGGCACGACGCTATCGACGTTGGTGCAAATGGTCGGTGCAGGGTTGGGGGTGACGCTGCTACCTGAAATGGCGGTATCGATCGAGACCCGCTCCGCGCCGGTTACGGTTACGCGGTTTCCGGTGCCCGAGCCACGGCGGACGGTCGGTATGGTCTGGCGGAAGTCCAGTCCGCTCTCCGATCAACTGAGGTCGCTCAGCGAGATCGTCCGTTCCGCAAGCGCCGATGCGCGTGAGGCTTAGGCGGATTTCCGTTTCGCGGCCCATTCGTTTAGGACCCGCGACAATTCGGTCATTTGCACCGGCTTTGACAGGTAGTCGTCCATGCCCGCATCGAAACATTTGTCGGCCTCGCCGCCCAGGGCATTTGCAGTGATAGCTATGATCGGGATGCGCGTTTTGGGGGTGCTTCCTTCCATTTCCCGAATGCGGCGCGTCAATTCAAAACCGTCCATCATCGGCATATGGCAATCCGTCAGCACCAAATCGAACGGTTGTTTGCCCCATAGTTCAAATGCCTGTTTTCCATCCTCTGCCAGGAGAGGGTGATGACCCAACTTTTGCAATTGAAGCTCGATGACTGCACGGTTTACGGGGTTATCCTCGGCGACGAGGATTTGAAGCGCAGATGCTTTCGAGTGCTGGCTAGCAGCTATTGGTGGCACGTTCGTGTTTGCTTTCAGTGCAGATGGTTCGGTCCCCAGGTTCGAAGACATCACTTCAAACCCGCGCCAGAAATCACTGGGCAAGAGAGGGGAGCATTCGACGTTGTATTGATTTGGTCCAACTTGGCCGTAGCTGCGCAAGCGATCCTTGCTGATCGTGACTGCGCGTCGGTAGGGGTGGACCGCATGAAAGCGTTCGACTGCGCCCGGATCGTATTGGAAGGTTTCATCCAGCTTGCCGATCAGCGCAATTGCGTCGGGCGGTGCCGTTCTGAAACGCTCTTGCAAGTCCTCTTCATTGTCGGCCCAATCCACTTTGCCGCCTTTGGCCTCGATGTAAGTCTGCCAATTGCTCCGGTGCATGTCGCTGGATGCGAGGCCAATCACGCGAAGCCCGCCGAGGCTATTGTCACGCAGGCTTCCCTTGGCATCTACGATTGGGAGCCGGACGGTAAAGTGGGAACCTTCGTCCAGGACACTGTCTACCTCGATTGAGCCACTCATCCGATCGATGAGTTGTTTGACGATTGCAAGGCCGAGGCCGGTGCCGTTGGCGTTCCGGCTCAGATCCGTGTCACCTTGTGAGAAGGGCTGGAACAGCCGCAGGACCAGTTCGGGGGACATCCCGATCCCGTCATCCACCACATCGATCTTCAGGGTGTCGCCTTCGTCGCGTGAGACAAACAGCTTCACGACACCAAAGCCCTGTCCTTCGGGCCGACCTGAGAATTTAATCGCGTTTCCAACGAGATTCAGAATAATCTGGCGCAGGCGCCCGGGGTCTGCGGTGACCGTTTCGGGAATGTCCGGGGATAGTCGCAGCGATATTGCGACACGTCGTTGATCGGCTACAGGTGCAAGGGTTTTGAGCGAGTCCTCAAACAGGGTCGCAAGGTTGCACGTAGTGGGAGACAGCTGAAGCTTGCCAGCCTCGATGCGGCTCATGTCGAGAATGTCGTCTATAATTCGGAGGAGGGCGAATGAGGACTCACGGATTGTCCCGAGCATCCGGCGCTGCTCGTTCGTCAGCTTGCTGGCCTCCAATACCTCGACCATGCCAACAACGCCGTTCATCGGGGTGCGTATCTCGTGGCTCATCGTGGCGAGGAACATCGATTTGGTTTTGGCCGCGTCTTCCAACTGGTCATTCGCCTTCGTGAGATCGTTGCTGTAGCGCAATGTGATGTTTGCGAAGTATGCGACTTCAAGTGCGGTGATAACGAAGGTTGATGCCATCGAGGTCGGAGCGACGAACCGCGTGGCGTAGTCCTCGCCGATGACGACGGTGCCGAAGTAATTCGCGCCGAGGAACCATGCCGTCGTCCAGAAGCCGCACGCCATTAATCCCAACCCTATGACAAATGGGAGCTCCCGGCGGATCGAGAAAGTCATGATCGGGCCAATCGCGGAGGCGAGGAACATCAGGTCGATGCGGCCCGCTTCGTCAATAATGAAACAGCCGATGAGGATTGAAACGTTCATCGAACCAACCCAAATAGCACGCCCGATTAGATCGGACCCCAGTCGGATCAATGCGAACAACAGGCTTGTGCCGATCAGCGTGGGAAACAGAGCGATATAGATTGCGGGCTGATCGAGAAGAAAGCCGATCAAAGACCAAACCGCGACGAGTATGAAAGTCGCAATCCCTGAAATGTGAACGGTCTGTATTCGCCGCTCTTCAGAAAAGCTCCGAGGTTCTTGCCGCGTATCGACGGACTTTTTCATAGTATGACTGTATCCTAACGCCTTGAAAGGACCAACGGCAGAATAGGCTTTTTTTAAAGTGTGTCATTGGAAATAGCGCGATCGCATTGCGAGCCAATGACTTTCGATGTGCTTCTGGTTCAACCAAAACGTTAAGGTTTGTGAAAGTCATTGCCCAAATCGTTTCGGAAGTGCAGTGTATTTCTGGAAAATACGCGACTGCCGTAGGTTGTTCAGATGACGACGTTAAAGGAACTCAGCAAGCATTTAGGTCTCTCGGTGACGCAAGTGAGCCGCGCGCTGAATGATCATGACGATGTGAGTAAGGCGACGAAAAAGCGTGTTCGTGAGGCAGCTAAGTCTCTGAATTATGAGCCTAATCTTGCCGCCAGGCGATTGGTTTCTGGCCGTTCCGGCATTGTCGGCCTGGTGTTTCCGCATATGCCGGAGCCATCGGATGCGTGGTACTTTACCCAGTTTGTCGCGGGGCTTTCGTCAGCTTTTTCCGAGCAAGGAAAGCAGTTCATGCTCAATATTCCGAAGAGCAGAGAGGACGGGCTTGCGGTGCATGACCAGCTGATCCGCAGTCGCTCGATCGACGGTTTTGTCGTGATTATTCCCACTGTTGATGATGCGCGGGTGAAGTTCCTGCGCGAAAAAGAGATACCGTTTGTTCTTCACGGGCAAACTATGGATGAGCCGGATTATCCTTTTTACGATATCGACAATGTGGCGGTGGGGTATGATCTGACGCGACATCTGATTGAGGCGGGCCACCGCGAGATCGCCTTTATCAACGGCGAAGCGCAAGCGTCATTTGTGCAGCGAAGATTCATCGGTCATGCTCGGGCGCTGTCCGAGGCCGGGCTGCCGGTACGGGAGCAATTCCGAGTGTCCGGGGTGATGACTGAAGAGCTTGGGCTGTTGGAAACGATCCGGATGTTTCATGAGGAAGGGCCAAGCCCGACAGGAATAGTGGCGAGTAACATGCGGATCGTAAAAGGAATTTTTTCTGCAGCAAAGGCGCTCGGCCTGTCTGTGCCCGCAGATATTTCCGTTGTTGCGCATGACGATTTGCTGCCGGATTGTCCACCCGAAGATTTTCCGGTTGCGGTGACGCGGACCTACGCACCGCTCGAGCAGAGCTGGCAGCCATTGGCTCAGTTTTTGAGCGACACATTGCGGGGGGCGCCTCTGGAAGAGGTGCAGAAGATTGAGCCACATGTCTTTATCAAGGGCGCATCGGTCAGGGTGCTTTCAGGTAGCTGATCGCAGGCGAATTTGCTCAAATTAAATTCTTGACCGGCGAAAACGGTTAGCGGTAACGTTTAACCGAAACGTTTCGGTATATTGATTCGGGACGTTTTCAGTCGTCGATCTGGGTCGGTGGCTGTGTGAAATTGGGAGGACAATATGAAAATGACCTGTAAATCCGCTCTGAAGCGGACGGTTGCCGCGACCGCTATCGCGACATTCGGCGCCTCTGCACTTTCGGCTGCTGAGATCACCTATGTGTCCGGAGCTGTGGGCAACGCGATTGAAGATTTCAAAACCATCGTCGCTCCGTGGGAAGAGGCAACCGGTCACACTGTGACGCTGGTTCCGATGCCTGCATCCACCACCGACCAGTTCGGTCAGTACCGCCTCTGGCTTGCTGCTGGTAACGGCGATATCGATCTCTACCAGACCGACGTGATCTGGGCGCCTCAGCTCGCTGATCACTTTGTTGACCTGTCTGATGTTGCGGGCGAGCTGATGGAGTCGCACTTCCCGTCCATCGTGGAATCGCAGACCGTTGATGGCCGCCTCGTGGCGCTGCCGCTCTTCACCGATGCGCCGGCGCTCTACTACCGCAAAGACCTTCTGGAGAAGCACAACCAGCCGGTTCCGACAACTTGGGAGCAGCTGACCGAGGTTGCGCAGGCCGTTCAGGATGCTGAGCGCGCTGAAGGCAATGCAGACATCTGGGGCTTCGTCTGGCAGGGTAATGCCTACGAAGGCTTGACCTGTGATGCGCTCGAGTGGGTGAAGTCCTCCGGCGGTGGTCAGATCATCGAACCCGATGGCACGATCTCCATCAACAACCCGAACGCAATCGCAGCAATCGAGCTTGCCGCAACATGGCCGGGCACGATCTCCCCTGAAGGTGTTGTGTCCTATCAGGAAGAAGAAGCACGTGGCGTCTGGCAGACGGGTAACGCCGTGTTTATGCGCAACTGGCCCTATGCATACGGCCTCGGCAACAGCGACGACTCGGCTGTGAAGGGCCTGTTTGAAGTGACCACCCTGCCGACAGGCCAGGGCCACGACACATCCGCTGCAACGCTGGGCGGCTGGAACGTCGGTGTCTCCAAATACGGTGACAATCAGGAAGCCGCGATCAGCCTCGCGATGTACCTCGCAGGACCGGAAGCACAGAAGACCCGTTCGCTGATCGCGTCCAACCTGCCGACCATCGTCGACCTCTATGAGGACGAAGATATCGCACGCGAACAGCCGATCATCCCGCAGTGGAAGGACGTGTTCCTTCAGGCAGTGCCGCGTCCGTCCGCACCGACTAAGCAGGACTATAACGAGGTTTCGACCCTGTTCTTCTCTGCTGTTCACAGCGTTCTGACCGGTGATGAAAGCGCAGCCGACGCGCTGGCTGATCTGGAAATGGATCTCGAAGACCTGCTGGAGTAATTCCTCCACTTTGAAAAAAATCGCGCCGGGCGGAGCTACGCCCGGCGCCACAAGCGGCACTGTTTATGGTAAGGTGCCAAAAAACTGGTCGGGGGAAATCATGTCATCCACAGATGTTGGAACGGCCCGGACTGCGCGGGGCAGGGAGCTAAACCTGCAACAACAGCGCGTTCGTGCGGCCTATATGTTCCTGATACCAATGCTGGTGATGTTGGCCGTTGTCGCGGCTTGGCCGCTCTTCCGCTCGATCAGCTTTTCGTTCACCGATGCCTCGGCGAACACGATATTTAACGGACAATCTGAATGGATCGGCTTCGAGAACTACCTCGAACGGCGGGTCCGCTCGAATGGCGAGGTGCGCTGGCGCGGAATTCTTGCCGATGGCGATTGGTGGAACGCAGTTTGGAATACCGTGCGGTTCTCACTGATTTCGGTGTCGCTGGAAACATTCTTCGGCCTGCTCGTAGCGCTCGTGCTAAACGCTGAATTCAAGGGCCGCGGCCTCGTCCGCGCTGCAATTCTCATTCCGTGGGCAATCCCGACCGTAGTGTCGGCGCGGATGTGGGGTTGGATGCTCAATGACCAGTTCGGGATCATCAACCATCTGATGATGTCCATTGGCTTAATAGATCAACCGATTGCGTGGACGGCGTCGTCTGATACGTCGATGATCGCAGTGTTGATCGTGGATGTATGGAAAACCACGCCGTTTATGGCGCTGCTGATCCTTGCGGGCCTGCAACTCATCCCCCGCGACATGTACGAGGCTGCCAAGATCGACGGTGTGCATCCTGTGCGGGTGTTCTTCAAAATCACACTGCCGCTCTTGCGGCCGGCGATCATGGTGGCGGTGATCTTCCGCGCCCTCGATGCGCTGCGGATCTTTGATCTGATCTACCTGCTGACGCCTCAATCGGACGCGACGGTAACGATGTCTGTTCTCAGCTATCGGGAAATCCAACAGTTCGGTGACTATGGCGAAGGCTCGGCCATGTCGACGCTGCTGTTCTTCATCATTACGTTGTTTGTCTTGCTCTACATCAAGCTCGGCAAGGTGGATTTGAGCGGGGAGAAAAGCTGATGGAACGGACCCCTTTCTGGAACGTGATGTTCTACCTCGGCGTTCTGGTCATTGTCGTGATCGCGGTATTTCCCTTTTACTATGCGGTTCTGACAAGCTTCGAGACGGGAACAGCGATCTTCCGCCCAAACCTGTTGCCTGAGGCTTTCTCGATGAAGAACTATGATCAGGTGATGAACCAGCGTTCTTTCGGGCGCTCGGTGCTGAACTCGGTTTTCATCGCCAGCACGACGGTCTGTTTTGCGCTGCTTCTGGCAGTGACGGCCTCCTATGCGCTGGCGCGGGTGCGCTTTCGTGGGCGTGGGTTGTTGCTGATGACGATCCTCGGGGTGTCGATGTTCCCGCAGATCGCCGTTCTGTCTGGGCTTTATGAGCTGGTGAACTTCCTTGGCATTTACAACCGACCGTTTTCGCTGATCCTCAGCTACACGATCTTTACGTTGCCGTTCACGGTGTGGGTGCTGACGACTTTCATGCGTGAATTGCCGGTGGAGATCGAAGAAGCCGCCATTGTGGACGGCGCAACACCTTGGGTCATTATCACGAAGGTCTTTATGCCGCTGTTGTGGCCGGCGCTGGTAACGACAGGGCTGTTGGCTTTCATCGGGGCTTGGAACGAATTCCTATTTGCGCTGACATTCACGATCTCCGAGACACAGCGAACAGTTCCAGTGGCAATTGCGCTTCTGTCCGGTGCCAGTGTTCAGGAAATTCCGTGGGGGCCGATTATGGCCGCGAGCGTAATGGTGACTGTGCCGCTGATTGTGCTGGTGCTCATCTTCCAAAGAAAAATCGTAGCAGGCCTCACCGCAGGCGGCGTCAAAGGCTGACAGGAGCGACGACATGGCAAATATTGAACTCAAGGCCGTCCGCAAATCCTACGGGAATGTCGAGGTTATCAAAGGCATTGATCTGGAGATCAAGAAGGGCGAATTCATGGTCTTCGTCGGCCCGTCCGGCTGCGGAAAGTCGACCCTACTGCGCCTGATTTCGGGATTGGAGCAGATCACCTCGGGCGATCTGATGTTTGACGGCGAGTTGGTGAACAACGTGGTGCCCTCAAAGCGCGGCATTGCGATGGTTTTCCAAAGCTACGCGCTCTACCCGCATATGACTGTGTACGACAACATGGCGTTTGGCATGCAACTCGCCAAAGCATCGAAGCAGGAGCAAGACGAGCGCGTGCGCAAGGCGGCCGAGCTGTTGCAGATCGACCATTTGCTCGACCGTTTGCCCAAGCAGCTCTCCGGTGGTCAGCGGCAGCGGGTGGCGATCGGTCGGGCGATTGTACGTGATCCGCGCGTGTTCCTCTTTGATGAGCCTTTGTCGAACCTTGATGCAGCGCTGCGGGTGCAGACACGACTGGAAATCGCGAAGCTGCACCACGATATGGAAGATGTGACGATGATCTACGTCACACACGATCAGGTCGAAGCGATGACGCTGGCTGATCGTATCTGTGTCTTGAGGGATGGTGTTGTGGAGCAGGTCGGCACCCCGGCGGAGCTCTATGACAGCCCGAATTCCATCTTTGTCGCGGGCTTTATCGGTTCGCCAAAGATGAACTTCCTAAAAGGTGCGTTTGCCGATGCCTACGGATGCACGACGCTTGGTATCCGTGCGGAGCATCTGGAAATCGTGGGCGAGGGCGAGGGGCCGTGGAAGGGCGAGATCGTCCATTCCGAAGACCTCGGTTCAGATCATTTCCTGTTCGTCGAAGTCGGGGCTGACGAGCCTGTGATAGTCCGCCAACCGGGAAAGATGTCCGGTGCACTGGGACGCACTGTTACCTTGAAGCCGAACGACGGACATTTGCATCGGTTCGGGTCAGACGAGAAGCCGATCCGCTAAGAAAACCAAAGATTTAGTGAGACATCATCCCGGGGCATTACCCCGGGAGCAGAGGAGTTATGCCAATGACAAAGATTGTACTTGTAGGTGCCGGAAGCCTCCAGTTCGGGACGGGAATGCTTGGCGATATTTTCCAGTCGGACGTGCTGTCAGACGCGGAGATCGTGCTCAACGACATCAACGGTCGGGCGGCGGAGAAGACAGCCGATGTCGCGCGGAGTTTCATCTCTGATCACGGGCTTTCTCAGAGAATATCTGTAGAGGGCGATCTGACAAAGGCGCTGAAGGGCGCGGATTTTGTCGTGATCTCGATAGAGGTGGGAGATCGTTTCAAGCTTTGGGATATGGATTGGCGGATCCCGCAGCAATACGGCATCCAGCAAGTCTATGGTGAGAACGGCGGACCGGGTGGTCTGTTCCACTCTCTGCGCATCATCCCTCCGATTTTGGAGATTTGCGGCGAGGTGATGGAACATGCGCCGAATGCGACGGTGTTCAATTACTCGAACCCGATGAGCCGCATTACGACAACTGTGCATCGCGCCTATCCGGGGATCAAATTTATCGGGATGTGCCATGAGATCGCCTCGCTCGAGCGCCATCTTCCCCCGCTGTTGGAGCAGCCGCGCGAGAATATTCGGTATCGCGCGGGCGGGTTGAACCATTTCTCGGTCATGACTGAGGTGCAGTATGTTGATAGCGGAAAGGATGCCTATGAGGATGTGCGTGCCAGGGCAGAGGGGTATTTCGGTGCGCAGCCGGGCTATTCCGAGATCCTGACGGCCTCACGCAAGACTGGGAAGGCGGTCGACACCGAGGGGTGGATGGACATTGATCTGAGCCACATCGAAGATGTGCGCCCATGGTCGGACCGATGGTTGTTCAAGGTGATACTAGACCGGTTCGGGATGTTGCCGATCACATATGACAGTCATTTTGGCGAGTATATCCAATGGGCGCATGATTGTTCCGATCATCGCGGGATTGTGGATTTCTACACGTATTATCGGAATTACCTCGGGAATATTACGCCGGTGATCAAGGCTAAGCTGCACGAGCGAGTGGTGCCTATCATGGAGGGGCTGATCACGGGCAATGCATATGAGGAGGCCGCAGTAAATATTCCCAATGATGGGTTCATCGCGGACCTGCCATCCTGGATCGCAGTGGAGGTGCCTGCGATGGTCGACGCAAACGGTGTGCATGGCATCTCTCTCGATATTCCGGCGGGGATCCGTGGCTTGCTGTGTAACCAGATCGGTATCCATAACATGACGGCCGAGGCGATTTTGCAGAAGAAGAAATCGCTTGTCGTGGAGGCTTTGCTGGTCGATCCGGTCGTCACGGTCTCCAAGGGCGTGCCGGAGTTGGTGGATCACATGATCGCTGAACAGAGCCCGTGGCTGGATTACCTGCAGTAACGAGCGACTGACGACATCGAAGACGTTCGCTTGGCCGTGCCGGACATCCGGCGCGGCTTTTTCACGATTTTTTCAAGGTTGTCTCATGACTTTTGGAGTGGCCTGCGGCAAAGTTTTCCGAGATGACAGAGAAAATTGGGATATCTTTGGCCGCTTCGGTGATCGGCATCACGGCGAGCGCTGTTTGTGCCGACACATTGAATTGGCAGATGAACAGCCTCCTGCATCCCAACCTTTTTGGCGAGTCCGGTCGAATATTCGCCTCTGCTGTCATGGCGGAAAGTGGTGGTTCGCTCTCGATTGCAGTTGCCGATCAGATGGTTCTGGACGTCGATGCATTTGAAGCATTGCGCATTGGTCTGGTCGATGCGGTATGGGGTTCGCCGGGGCATCATTATCGTGAAAACCCTTCGCTGATGTTTTTCGGTGGATTCCCATTTGGCCCGGAACAGGCCGAGTTGAATAAATGGATGTCGGAGGGTGGGCAGGATATTCTGAATGAAATTTACGCTGAACATGGACTGCGAAGTATCGTGTGCGGCGCTCTTCCTATGGAGACCGGCGGTTGGATGCGGGCGCCCGTCACCACATTAACAGACCTGGATGGTCTCTCGATGAGAAGTTTCGGATACGGCGCTGCGACGCTCGAAGCGCTTGGGGTCATCACCTACACTCTTGCGGCGCGTGATATTCGGCCTGCTTTTGAGACGGGCGTGATTGCAGCCGCGGAATTTGCAATGCCGTCGATCGATGCGGAACTCGAGCTGTGGGATTTGGCACCTCATCTTTACATGCCGGGGTGGCAACAGCCAGCGACCTCTCTTGAAGTGTTAATGGCTGAGACAACTTGGTTGTCACTTTCAACGGGCAAGAAACAGGCGCTCGAGGCTGGCTGTGAAGCCGTGCGCAACTGGACGCAAACGGTGGCGGTTGCGCGACAGGCTGAAGCCATAGCGCAATTCCAAGAACATGGGGTGATGCTGAGGCAGTGGCCCGAACCAGTGCTTTCGGAGCTTCGGGAGGCATGGATCGAGATCATCGCCCGCGAAGCCGAAATGGATCCTACTCTGGCACGCGCCTGGGGCACCTATCAGGCAAGTATTGGTAACTGACGGCGTTACTGTGGAAGGCCCGCGAGACTAAGGCCCGCGAGAATGACGTCTGTGCCGTTTCGGGCGCCAAGCTGCCGTTGGATTGATAGGGATATTTCATCGGCGGTTTGTTCAGGGCGGTCGGAAAGGGCGGCGTGCAATATCTGGCGCGCGTCGTCTATTCTGCCGGAGTGCGCGAGGCTCGCGGCCAAACTCCATCCAGCGTAGCGCCGCGCACCGGCAAAAGTTGCAGCGCCGTGTAGACGTCCGAACTCTTGGGCCGCATTGGCGGGTTTGCCTGCAAGCAGATAGGTGAGGCCTGCAATTTCGCGGTATCGGTCTGGTGGCGATCCAATGCGGGCGATCGCTTCCTCGATGACCGGAACCGCGTCACTTGCATGACCGTTTGCGGATAGCGCATCCGCGAGCATCGCGAGGCAGTCAGGGTTGTTCGGCGCTAATACCAATGCAGTCTGTGCCGCCGCCAGAGCGTCAACAGCGGAGCGCTCGTCCGCGTAGGGAGCATCAAGCCGGATTTCCGCGAGGATCAGATATGCGACTGGTGCGCCGCCGAGTTGGAATGCTCTCTCCAACGCGGAAAATGCTTGCTGTAGTTCTTTTCGCCCGCCGCCCCACTGATCAAATTGAACTTCGCGCCAATAGGTCAGAGCAAGATCCGCCCAGGCTGCGGAATCGTCTGGGTGCTGGGACAAACGATCCTGAACTAATTGGCGCTGCGCCTCATTTTCCGCTCGGTCTGTCCATTCGATCGGAGGTGTGAGCAAGGATTGCCGAATTTCGGCTTCGCTCACGGGGCGGTCTTCACCCGCGGTGGTAAATATGATCCCCAGGCCCGCAACGAGGACAATCGCAATTGCTGTTAAAAGCATTGCTTTCGTAACATTCCTTTGCTGAGCGGTTACCTGAGGCGTCAGGGACTTGCTGTCCCTATCGAGCACGAAGCCTCGACGGGGGACGGTTCGTAATAATTTCGAACTGGGCGAGCCGAGTGCGCGGCGAATATCACTAATGCATTGGGAGAGGGATTCGTCCGAGACCGCAACGTCCGGCCACACTAGGGATGCGAGATCGTCCTTGGAGACAAGCGTTCCGCGTTTTGCGTGCAGAACCGACAAGACTTGAAATGACTTTGGCCGAAGGTGCCGCGGATTGCCATGGCGGTCTTCGAGACGCCCCATGTCGGGGTTTAAAAAGGTTTCCCCAATTCGCTGTGCACTCGTTTCCATGCTGAATATCCGCATTGCCGCTGCTGAATTATAACAATTTTCCAGAAAATTTCAGCCTTCTCTCACGACATGCTCGCCATGCCTGCTGATGCTTCAGTCTCACTTGTGGGAGTGGAGCACGATGCGGTGGCTGATGATATTTTGTATGATGGTGAATATTTTCATGCCGTCAAAAATAGGTGCTCAGGAAGATGCGCGCGCTGTTCCATCGCTTTTCGATTTTGTAGTCGTGTGGCTTAGCGAAAATTATGACATGCCAGTGCCGCGGACTGAGCCTGAGATCATCGCAATGCCCCACAAAAACCTATTTGAACGGCGGTATGGCCGCCCGCCAGATGAAATCGCGCCGCAGGTCGAGGCGCTCTATGATGCTGTAGAAGGGCGGATACTTGTTTCAGACAATTGGTCGGGTTCGTCGATCGCCGACCTCTCAATTCTCGTGCATGAACTGGTGCATCATCTGCAGGCGCAATCGGGCTGGATCCACGCGTGTCCTGCTGAAAGGGAAAAGCTTGCGTATCAAGCGCAAGATGATTTCCTCAAAATGTTTGGTCAAAGCTTGGAAAACACGTTCGGGATAGATCCGGCGTTGATTCTCGTCGCGACCAGCTGCATCCATTAGGATTTGGCTCAAAGAGCCACTTCTCACAAATCATCTATTTGGGGATGGTGCTGCAGGGGAGGATTGAACTCCCGACCTCTCCCTTACCAAGGGAGTGCTCTACCACTGAGCTACTGCAGCGCTCTGCGGCGGGGAATTAGCCGTAATCCGCGTAGGGCGCAAGCCCTGTCTGGACGCTTTTTTCGGCAATTGGTATCAGCGTTGTCATGACAGGCAAAAACCCACAGAAAAAACCGCCGGAACCCGCCAAATCGCGGGAAGACAGGTTGAAAGCCGCGCTAAAAGCGAACATGGCAAAGCGTAAGGCGCAGGCCCGTGCGCGGGCGGACGGGCAGGAAAAGAAAGCGTAGGCAAGAATGGATTCCATCATCGTCAATGGCGGCAGCGAGTTACACGGGCAGATCCACATCGCTGGGGCGAAAAACGCTGCTCTGGCGCTGATGCCGGTGACGTTGCTCACCGAAGAGCCTCTGACACTGACCAATACTCCGCGCTTGTCTGATATTCGCACGATGTCGCAGCTGCTTCAGTCCCTGGGCGCGGAAGTGACAGCCCTGAATGATGGACGGGTGGTGGCGCTCTCGTCACATGGGCTAACAAGCACGCGGGCAGATTACGATATCGTTCGTAAAATGCGGGCGTCGAACCTTGTTCTGGGGCCGTTATTGGCACGTGAAGGCCGGGCGGTTGTCTCCTTGCCGGGGGGATGTGCGATTGGTGCGCGACCGATGGATATTCACACCACGGCGCTTGAGGCGCTGGGCGCGGAAATTGAGCTGAAAGACGGTTATTTGCACGCGGAGGCCAGAGGGGGATTGAAGGGGGCTGTCGTCCCGCTACGGTTTGCAAGCGTTGGAGCCACGGAAAACCTGTTGATGGCGGCGACATTGGCAAAGGGTAGCACTGTGATCGAGAACGCCGCGCGGGAGCCGGAGATCGTCGATCTTGCGAGCTGTTTGCGGCGTATGGGTGCTCAGATCGAAGGCGATGGCACCAGCCGGATTGAAATTCAGGGTGTAGATCGGCTCTCAGGAGCGACTCATCCTGTGGTGACCGACCGGATCGAACTGGGAACGTACATGCTGGCACCTGTGATTGCCGGCGGAGAGGTCGAATGCGTTGGTGGTCGTCTGGATCTGGTGACTGCATTTGTCGAAAAGCTGGAAGCCGCTGGCGTGGAGGTCGAGGAAACGCAAGTCGGGCTGAAGGTGCGCCGCGCCAATGGTCGCCCATCTGCTGTGGATGTGGTGACGGAGCCGTTCCCCGGGTTCCCGACCGACCTGCAGGCGCAGATGATGGCGATGCTCTGCACTGCCGAAGGCACAAGTGTGCTGGAGGAGCGGATTTTTGAAAATCGCTTTATGCACGCGCCGGAGTTGATGCGGATGGGAGCGGATATCGAGGTGCATGGGGGTACGGCAACCGTCAAGGGGGTCGAGCGGCTGAAAGGTGCGCCGGTTATGGCAACTGATCTGAGAGCGTCGGTGTCACTGATCCTAGCAGGACTTGCTGCCGAGGGAGAGACCCAAGTCAACCGTGTCTACCATCTCGACCGTGGCTATGAGCATGTAGAAGAAAAGCTCGGAGCTGTCGGGGCTCGTATCGAGCGGGTCAAAGAACGATGAGCAAGGATGCCCGATTTGCTGATGGTGCTGACCGCGCCCTGAAGCTGCGAGCGCTGGACAGCGATGATCTCGCTGTGATCTCGTCGCTTGCTCAGGATGCGGTTCTGACCGTTTCCGATATGCTTTGGCAGCGGGGGGGGCGGCGATTTGCAGTTCTGCTCAATCGGTTCCGTTGGGAAGATTCCGACACGGCTGTGCACCAGGAACGGTCATTCGAGCGTGTTAGATCGATGCTGGTGCTGGAGGATGTTCAAAAAGTACAATCGCAAGGTATTGACCTCGGTGAAAAGGAGACCGTTTTATCGCTCCTTTCAATCCAGTTTGAACCTGGTGAGGATGGAACAGGGCGTGTCGTTCTAACCTTTGCGGGCGATGGAGCGGTGGCGGTCGAAGTTGAAGCGCTCGAAGCAGTGCTTCAGGATGTGACGCAGCCCTACTCTGCGCCGTCCGGCAGGGTACCTTCGCACGGCGAATGATCACGGCAGCCACGCATTGCCGTGACCGGTCAACAGAGCTATGTGAGGCGCCAGACGAGGAGAGTGCCGCAGATGCCCCAGTTTCTTTCGACACAGGACACAGATTTTCAGGAGCGATTTGACGCGGTCCTGGGTATGAAGCGTGAAGATAGTCCGGATGTAGATGCTGTAGTGGCAGAGATTATTTCGGATGTTCGGGCGCGGGGCGACGCGGCTGTACTCGACCTGACCCGCAAATTTGACCGACTGGACCTCGAAGCGGGCGGACTGCGCTTTACCGCCGAGGAAGTAGCAGCCGAATGTGCGAAAGTGTCCAAAGAGGACCGTGCTGCGCTGGAATTGGCCGCGGACCGGATCCGTGCCTATCACAGCCGGCAAATTCCGCAGGACGCGGAATGGACGGATGACACGGGGGCGCTGCTGGGCTGGCGATGGACGCCCATTGAGGCTGCAGGCCTCTACGTGCCGGGCGGATTGGCATCCTATCCGTCGTCGGTATTGATGAATGCAATTCCGGCAAAGGTTGCGGGTGTTTCGCGATTGGCGGTTGTGGTTCCGACGCCGGATGGCGTGGTGAATCCGTTGGTGTTGCTGGCCGCCGAAATCGCGGGGGTGGATGAAATCTACCGGATTGGGGGGGCGCAGGCGATTGCGGCACTCGCTTTTGGGACCGAGTCGATCGCGCCTGTCGATAAAATAACCGGACCGGGTAACGCATTTGTAGCGGCGGCGAAGCGGCGGGTTTTTGGCAAGGTCGGGATCGACATGATCGCCGGACCGTCCGAAATACTTGTCATCGCGGATAGGGACAATGATCCCGACTGGATTGCGATTGATCTGTTGAGTCAAGCTGAGCATGACGAAAGTGCTCAGTCCATCCTGATCACCGATGACGCAGGTTTCGGCAGGGCGGTTGCCGCAGCGGTGGATGCTCGGCTCGAAACGCTGGAAAGGCGGGCGATTGCGGGTGCCAGTTGGCGTGATTTCGGTGTGGTGATTACGGTCGCGGATCTGGACGAGGCGGTTGTGCTCTCTGACAGGATCGCGCCTGAACATCTGGAGCTCTGTGTCGCGGATGCCGAGGCAATGGCCACGCGGGTACGTCACGCCGGGGCGATTTTTGTCGGCAGTTGGACGCCCGAAGCCATCGGTGACTATATTGGCGGGCCGAACCATGTGCTGCCAACCGCGCGCTCTGCTCGGTTTTCCAGCGGTCTTTCGGTTATGGATTTTTTCAAGCGTACCACATTGGCACGAATGACGCCGGACGCCCTGCAGGCAATCGGGCCATCCGCAGTCCGGCTGGCCGCCTCGGAAAGCCTTGAAGCGCACGGTCTTTCTGTCAGAGCGCGTTTGGACAAGCTGAACCGTTAATTTCAACGCAGATTGCACAGGCACAATGGCTGAGCTAGGAAGGCTGGGCAGTTTCAAGGATGCCTTATGAGCCATATCAGCCGTATTGAGCTAGACGATTCCAATCTGCCTCCGCCGACGCCCGAGATCGAGCAGGAACGGCGCGTGGCGATGTTTGATCTGTTAGAGCAGAATAGCTTTGACCTGCCTGTTCGCGAGGGACGTGAGGTTCCGGCTGGCCCGTATGTGCTCGGGCTTTCGATCCGTGAGCGGCGGCTGGTATTTGAGGTAACCACTGAAGACGGCGTGGAAGTTGCCGAATTCCATCTGTCACTTGGGCCGTTTCGACAGGTGGTGAAGGACTATTTCCAGATTTGTGCAAGCTATTTTGACGCGGTAAAAACACTGCCGCCGAGCCAGATCGAAACGATCGACATGGCGCGGCGAGGTATCCACAACGAAGGTGCGCGGGTGTTGCAAGAGCGGCTGGAGGGCAAGGTCGAACTGGATAACGACACCGCCCGGCGCCTGTTCACGCTGGTCTGCGTGTTACATTTCGGGGGCTGAGCGAGTGCAGGGCGAGCACGTTACCGCACGCACCGCAGCGCCGCTGCCGCAGTCTGTCCTGTTTTGTTGCGATCATAATGCCGTTCGCTCGCCGATGGCCGAAGGGATCATGAAGAAATTCTATGGGTCGGAATGCTATATCCAGTCCGTAGGCGTTCGGAATGACATGGAGATCGACGGCTTCGCAATCGCCGTTTGTCAGGAGGTCGGGGTGGAGCTGTCGCGGCACCGCTCGCGGTCTTTCGACGAGATGGAGCAGTGGGGCGATGACCTCTCTTCTTTCGATCTTGTGATTGCGTTGTCGCCCGCGAGCCAAAGAAGGGCGCTCGAGCTCACCCGCTTCTTCCATCTGGAGGTAGAGTACTGGCCAATACTGGACCCGACAGGGCTGGGAGAGGGGCGGCAAGCCAAATTGGAAAGCTACCGCCAGACACGAGATCAAATTATCGGGCGGTTGACCGAGCGCTGGGGACCGCCTCGGGAGATTTAACATGAGCGATACAGCACGGGCAACACTGACCCGCTATTTTGAGGCTTTCAACGCGGGCAACATCGAAGGGATGCTGGCCGAACTAGATGAAAACGTCGCTCATCACGTAAATGAGGGGCAGATCCGCTCGGGAAAAGCGAAATTTGCTGAGTTTTGCGCTCATATGGAGCGGTGCTACAAAGAGCTGCTGACAGATATCGTGATTTTTACGGGCGCAGACGGCAATCGCGCTGCTGCCGAGTTCACTGTGAATGGCACCTATTTGCAGACCGATGAAGGCTTGCCGGATGCACGGGGCCAGAAATATCGTCTGCCAGCCGGGTCATTCATGTCGCTTAGTGATGGGAAGATCACGCGGATCACGACGTATTACAATCTTGTCGACTGGGTTCGGCAGGTGTCTGAATGACCCTCGCAATCCGCGCGTTGACAGGGTCGGATCTGGACCGGTTTCTGCCGGATGTCGCGCGGTTACGAATGCAGGTTTTTCGGGATTGGCCTTACCTCTATGAGGGCAGTTTTGAATACGAACACCGATACCTGCAAAGTTATCGTGATAGCGCTGGGGCGATCCTCGTTGGTGCGTTCGATGGTTCGAGTCTGGTCGGGGTTGCGACGGGAACGCCGATGGAGGATCACGCAGACGATTTCGCGCGGGCTTTTGAGAGCACGGGGTATGCACTGGGAGATATATTCTATTGCGCGGAGTCTGTGCTTCTGCCGGAGTATCGTGGAAAGGGGATCGGGCACGCGTTTTTTGATGAACGCGAGGCCCATGCGCGGCGGCTCGGTCGCCGTTATGCCGCGTTTTGTGCTGTCGTGCGACCCGAAAATCATCCATTGAAACCAATCGGATATCGCCCACTTGACCTGTTCTGGCGCAAACGAGGCTACGAGATGTTACCGGGAGTTTTTGCAGAATTTCAATGGACAGACATTAACCAGAAAGAGCAATCTAAAAAGAAACTGCAGTTTTGGATCCGCGAACTATGAAAATTGCAACCTCGGCATATAAACCACTTTGGCACGAGGATTGGGCGCCTCTGCAGGCTCGTCTGGATCATTGGATCGGTGGGGCGGCGGCGGGTGGAGCCAGACTTGCGCTCTTTCCGGAGTATGCCGGATGTGAGGCTGCGCTGTTAGGGGCGCCACAGGGAGATCCCGCGCCGAAAGCATGGCGAGACAGGATGGCGGAGGTCGCGGATCGGTACGCCGCGATGGTTTCTTCATTGGCGCAGAAACACGGCATATACGTTCTGGCGGGAAGTCTCTGTGCACGCGATGCGGAGGCCGGGTTTGTGAACCGAGCCTACCTCTGCGGTCCGGAAGGGGGCCTGAGTTGGCAGGACAAACTGATCCTGACCCCTTATGAGCGCGAGAAGATGGAGATTTCACCGGGCGCGGAGTTGAAGTGTTTCGATACTGCACTGGGTCGGGTTGGCATTCTGATCTGCTATGACAGCGAATTTCCGCTACTTGCCCGACGATTGGTCGAGGAGGGTGTCGATCTGATCCTCGTGCCATCTGCAACGGATTATCCTGCGGGCCAGACCCGCGTCCGTCAATCCTGCCGCGCGCGCGCAATTGAAAGCCAATGCCTGATCGTGCAAGCGCCGGTGTTGGGTGGAGCCGCCGGGTGTGACATTCTCGACCTTGGAACCGGACGCGCCGCGGCCTTTTCACCGCCGGATCATGGTCTTCCGTCCGATGGGATCATCGCGCAGGGCGACACGGACGTAGAGGGGTGGGTGATCTTTGAGGCCGATCCCGCGCAAATCGCGTCTCCTAGAAAGGGTGGGCAGGTAGGGAATGTTGCTCATTGGCCCGAGCAGGATGAACGTCTTGCGAATGTTTCCATTCTACAGGTTACATGATTTCACTTGAAAAACCCGTCAAACAGGCTCATTTAGGCGCCGTTCGCAGAATTCAGGCGAATAGTGCAACACAGGAGATCACATGGCCAAGGAAGAACTGCTCGAATTTCCCGGTGTCGTGAAGGAACTTCTGCCGAACGCGACGTTCAGGGTCGAGCTGGAAAACGGCCATGAGATCATCGCGCATACGGCAGGCAAGATGCGCAAGAACCGCATCAGAGTTCTGGCAGGCGACAAAGTTCAGGTTGAAATGACGCCGTATGATCTGACCAAGGGTCGGATCAATTACCGCTTCAAGTGACGGCCCGAAAGCCCGATAGCGGGCTGAGGCTGGTTTTGGGCTCCGGTTCGCCTCGGCGGCTGGAGCTTTTGGCGCAGATCGGTGTCGTGCCTGCCGAAGTGCGCCCGCCCAATATCGATGAGACCCCTGAAAAAGGTGAAGTGCCGCGGCAATACGTGCGCCGGATGGCGCGCGAGAAGGCGCGAGCTGTGCCTTGTGCTGAGGGCGAGGTCGTGCTGTGTGCCGACACGACTGTCGCGATGGGGCGGCGGATTATGGGGAAACCGGAAGATGCAGCGAAGGCTGCAAGTTTTCTCTACATGATGTCTGGCCGTCGTCACCGGGTGATCACGGCAGTGGCAGTTAAACGCGACGACGAGGTCTTCATCAAGGACGTGATGACGACCGTACAGATGAAGCGCCTCAGCAATGCCGAGGTGAATAGCTATTTGAGCAGTGGTGATTGGAAGGGTAAAGCGGGCGGCTACGGAATTCAGGGTCCTGCTGGTGCGTTTATCCCTTGGATAAATGGCTCTTTTACCTCGGTCGTTGGCCTTCCACTGGCGGAAACGGCGTCACTGCTCATTGCCGCGGGCTATCCGATCTATCAGGAGGTGTCGGAATGAAGGGACGGACGATCCTTCTTGATGATTTTGCAGGACGGGAAGCTGCTGCGCTCTTGGTTGATGGGCGGCTGGAGGACTTTCTGGTTGATGATCCGCAGCGGGCGCGGATCGGGGCGATCTACCGTGCAATTTGCGACAGGCCGCTGAAGGGGCAAGGCGGTATGATGGTACGCTTGCCCGAGGGCGAAACAGGGTTCCTGCGGCACGGCAAAGGGCTGAGCCCGGGGCAGGCGTTGTTGGTGCAAGTGACGGGACATGCCGAAGATGGTAAGGCGGTGCCCATGACGCAGCGGGTACTTTTCAAGAGCCGTTTTGCGATTGTTACGCCAGGTGCTCCGGGGCTGAATATTTCCCGACAGATCACGGACGAGGAAAGGCGTGCCGAATTGCGTGTTCTGGCTGAGGAGATGATGCCGGTAGATGGGGCGGGTTTGATCCTGCGTTCTTCGTGCGAAGGCGCTGATGAGAGCGAGATCGCGGAGGATATTGCCGCAATGCGCGATCTGGCAGACGCAGTCCTTGCCGATGCAGAAGGCAGTATCCCGGAGGCACTGACCGAGGGGGACGGGCCACACACGCTCGCATGGCGGGAATGGACCGCGCCTGCAGATGTGGTCACCGATAGCGGATGTTTTGAGACCCATGGCGTTCTTGATGCGCTGGAGCGCCTGAGGGGGCCGGTGGTGCCGCTCGGCGAGGCGGACATGACTGTGGAGACGACCCGCGCGCTCGTTGCAGTGGATGTCAATACGCGGGGAGATACTTCCCCTGCGTCGGCTCTGAAAGCGAACCTCGCCGCTGCACGTGTGCTCCCGCGTGAGTTGCGTTTGCGAGGGCTTGGTGGGCAGGTTGTTGTCGATTTCGCGCCGATGTCAAAGGCCCATAGACGACAGCTTGAGCAATCGCTCCGCGCCGCGTTCAGGGCCGATCCGATAGAAAGCTCTCTGGTTGGATGGACGGTAATGGGGCTGTTCGAAATCCAGCGTAAGCGGGAGCGGTTCGCGGTGTTGCCGATACTGCGGGAGGGTTTGGAATGACCTGTCCGATCTGTAATAAAGATACGGATGACCGCTATCGACCGTTTTGTTCGAAGCGCTGCGCCGATGTGGACTTGGCGAAGTGGCTTGGAGGGCAATATGCGTTCCCCTCACAAGATCCTTTGGACGAAGAGGATTTTGATGAGATCGCGCAAAGCGTTACTCGACGGGATCACTGACACAGACCAGAGTTTAAATGAGCGCGCGCCCAGTTGGGCGCGTTTTTGTTTTTATATTGGATCTCAATCAAAAAACCATTTATGATTTATTATAATAAAGAATAAACAATCTTAAATTGATTTGTGATTTTCCGTTCATCCGATTTTTGCTCTCGATTTACAGACCTGCGAGGGATTTCTGCAATCTGGTCCCTGAAATTTATCCTATTGATGCATATTTTATTTCTTAATGATAATTCTATATCCTAAAGAGTATTTGTGATTACCTCTTATGAAGATTTTAGTATTTCTGAATCATTAATTTTGTGACTCTTGTGCGCAATTTGCCCATCCTTGAGCTGTATTGGGCTACCCTTATCCTATTGAAACTACACGTAAAGTAAATTCAATCCCGTTTCCCGTATTGATTGAGTGAAGGCGAGGCAAATGCCCTCGCCGGGACGACTCAGACGGAAAATTCCCGGCCTCTCTGACAAAGGTTGGGAAAAATGGGTGAGTATACAATTAAATTCGATGCAGCGAATTTTGCATCTGATACGATTACTCAGGACCTGCTCGGTGTAAATGTAGTTTTCACCAAAGATTACGTGGATGAAGGGTCTGCATTCTCCCGTTTTGTCGATAAGATGGGCTTTAACGAATTTCGTTTTCCGGGCGGCACCGTAACCGAGGAGAAATTCGCGCCAGATAATGAATTGTCGGATCGTTTCTGGGATGCGAATGATACAGGTGGTTATGATGCAGAAGGTGGAAGCCGTATCGTCACCGCGCGCGCTTTCATCGAATATGCGGCAGCGCGTGACGGCAGTATTGATTGGGTCCTGCCAACCGAAAACTATTTTTCGGACGAGGTGGATGAGGACGGTCATCGCGAACCCTCTGACTATGCGATCTATACGCTTCTCGACGATGTAAGCCGCCTGTTGGATGGTCAGTATGGTGAGGTCGATCTCGACACGATCACAATCGGCAACGAGTACTGGTACAAGCAGCAGCGGATGACGCCGGAAGAATACGGCAAGATCACCAATGAACTCGCCAAAGGGTTGCAACTGGTGTTCGACGCGCATCGTGCGACGCTTGATGACCCTGACAGTTGGGAAGAGCCTAAAATCGCGATGCAGGCCGCTTTGCGGAACCGGCCCGAGGACAACGAGAAGATCCTAAGTCAGATGGACATGGAAGCCCGGGCCGCCATCGATACTGTGGAAACCCATTATTATCCCGATGACTACGATCTGATCACATCCTATGACGGTGTGTTCGATCGGCTCGACGAGATCCAGGCGGCTGAGGGCTTCGGTGAACTGGAATACAATATCTCCGAGTGGAACCTCCGTATGGATGAAAATGCCGATCAGGGCATGGAGCAGGGCTCCAGCATGATTGAGCTTTTCGCCGAAATGGCGGAGCATGGCGTTGATCAAGCAGCGGTTTGGGGCACTGCATATAAGAAATTGCAGACCCGTCTGGCCGAGCTGGAAAAAGACCCTGATGCCGCTGACGGCTGGGGCTTCAATATGACGGCACCCGGCGAGGTGATGCGCCTGATGATCGAAAGCGTCGAAGGTACGCGGTTGCTCGATGCGACGACGCCAGAGAGCTTCCGTTCAGGGATCAGCGAAGATGCGGCAGGTCAGGTGACCATGCGGGCTTTCGCAGGTGAGAGCGACACAGTTGTTTTCCTTTCGTCGCGCAGTTCTGAAGAGATATCCCTGACACTGGATATGGACGATTTGGTTGGTGATTATGGTCATCTTGCCGGTGTCCAGCTGACGGCAATGGATGACCCGACTACCACTGATATCGACGAGGGGCTGGCGACCGAGGATACGGCTCGCGCGCACATGTCTACGATGGGTGAAAGTGATCTCATCGATGCAAACGGCAACATCCGCCTGACATTGGACGGCTATGACATCGTCCGCCTGACCTTCACCAAGGATGGGCATGGTGTTTCGCTGCGCGGGCAGGATGAGGCCATTGCACCGGATGCGGATGTCAATGACACACTGATCGGGACCAACTTTGACGATACTTTATATGGTGGCGCCGGTGATGACCTCTTGATGGGGCAGGGAGGGGACGACCTGATCATGTCCGGGTCCGGTGATGACACTCTGTTGGGCGGCGCAGGAGAGGACATCCTTGTGGCAACCGGCGAACGGGCTTTTCTGGATGGCGGGGAGGATGCGACTCACTTCATTGTAGATACTGGTACTGATGCGACCATCGAAGGGTTCGATCTCGAAAAAGGGGATACGCTGAGCTTCTTTCGTGCCTATCAGAGCGCGGAAGATGCAATGGAGGCAGCGATTGTCGAGAATGGCAACGTGATCTTCATCCATGAAGGCGGGAACACAACCCTGATCGGTGCGGCCGACCAGTTTGAAGGGCTGGCCAGTGCGATGAGCGACTTTGCAGAGAGTGGCAAGGCTGTCGATTACCTGAATGAGCTGTTCGGTGATACCGAGCCGGTTGCGGAGGCCTCGGCCCTGACCGTCGAAGCAGCTTTTGAGGATGACGACGCATTGGAGCAGCTGTTGATCGAAGGAAGTCCGGACGAGATCGGGACGTTCCTTGATAGCCTCTCGACAGACGAGATGGTGACGCTGTTTGATACTGTGAATGTCGATGCACTGATGGCCACAATTCCAGGTGAGAACTTTGCCGCAATGCTGAACGGGCTGGATAGCGACACGCTACAGGCGTTTCTCGATGCGGCGCAGCCAGAATCACTCCTCTCCCAGTTCTCGCGGATCGGTGAAGCAGCAGCGGATATGCTGATCGACATGGATGATGCTGTCGCCGAGGCCTATTTGGACCGTCTGGAGGACTCGGATTTCGAGGATATTCCACTTGATTTCGAGGGGGAGCAGTTGTTCGCCCTGCGCGATGCGATGGCAGCTGCGGGTTACGATCAAGACGCGGCACGGCTGGAGGCCGAGGCGACCCAACGTGGGTTCTCGCTCGAAGATCAGGCTGCGATGGAAGAAGAGGCCGAGGACGACGTAAGCGGGTATAGCGGCGTCGAGTGTTTTGTTGCGACAGCAGCCTACGCCGACGGCCATCACCCGGATGTCGTGCATCTGCGAGAACTCCGCGATCATGTTCTTGTCCATTTCGCGCTGGGACGGGCATTTATCTGGACCTACTGGCGCGTGGGTCCGTGGCTTGCTGATGCATTACGACCCTATCCGGGTGCGCGCAGCGTGGCGCGGCAGCTTTTGGGGCGGTTTGTTTCTGTGCTGCGACGCTCGGATTTTGTGGGGCGCCATGACCACGGCTACCGCAATGCGGCCTATCTTTCGGGGCGTATGAAACCGTCGCGATAAAAACTTAGATACAGGCCATTTTTGCGGTCAAAACCCTCTGGACACTGCGCGACCTCGCGTCTAGAAGATCGCGACCCCAGAGAACTGGCAATGCCGGTTTCCCGTGCCCGGGTAGCTCAGGGGTAGAGCAGTGGATTGAAAATCCTCGTGTCGGTGGTTCGATTCCGCCCCCGGGCACCATCATCCCCACAGATCATTCGTCGTCTGGCTATTTGCTTTCTTGCGTGTGCAACGGGGTAGGGGATACGCCGGAAATCCTCTGTGCATTTCGACGAACCCCAAGCGTTTGCCCCTGCCGGGCGCAGGTCAGTTTGGTTTGACGGGCATATACATTGTGTGGTCTGCTTATCCGGCCGATTAGTTTTTTCGCCAATAGGGTATAATCGCCAAGTTCATAATGATGCCACAAGTAAAGCAGAGACGTGATTTTGGGGTAACTTCCAGGCGTGCGCAATCTGTGCTCCACGCGGCCGAATACTAGGTCGGGGCCGAGGACGGGTGCGATGAATATTGTCGAATGGCTCAAAGATCTGAACCTTGAGAAGTATGTCGATCTCTTCGATGAAAACGGTATAGATTTCGAAATTTTACCGTCGCTCTCGCCTGACGACCTGAAGGAGGCGGGGGTCAAGGCGGTCGGTGATCGCCGGAAGATTCTCAACGCGATCGAGGAGCTCAAGGCTGGCGTGGATAAAGCGCCATCTGTTCCGCCTGCGCAAGATCTGACGCAAAGTCCCATCACTGAGCGCCGTCAGATGACCATCCTTTTCTGCGATATTGTCGGATCGACGGAAATTGTTGCGCGATCGGATCCTGAGGAGGTACGCGGCCTTTTAACCGCCTTTTTCAAGACAATTGACGAGCAGTCTCAAGCACATAGCGGCTATATCGCCAAGCGTCTTGGTGATGGTGCATTGATCTATTTTGGCTACCCTTACGCCCTTGAAAACAACGCGGAGTCAGCCGCACGCGCGTCGCTTTCCATTGTTCAGGAAGCTACCAAGCTGTCCTGGCCTGATGGCACGCCACTGATGGTCCGTGTGGGATTTGCGACTGGCACCGTCGTGGTAGGAGACGCGATCGGTTTGGGAGAAGCCAGCGTTGAGGTGGTGGGCGATACGGCACATCTTGCGGCCCGCCTGCAATCACTCGCGCAACCGGGCCAGATATTGATCGACGAACGGAGCCGCCGACTGCTGGGCAATCTGATGCGTTTCGAGGACTATGGCGATCATGAATTGAAGGGCTATAGCCAGCCTGTCAGGGTCTCGAGGGTCCTCGATGTTTCCAGTGCGCGCGGGCGTTTTGCCGGGTTAAGAGCAGGCCGGATGTCTGATTTTGGGGGCCGAAATGACAGCCTGAACTTGCTGAAATCCGCATGCCAGTCTGCTTTGGTGGGGCGTGGCCGCCCTGTATGCGTGAGCGGGCCAGCTGGGATCGGGAAGTCTCGGCTTACTCATGAATTGGCGATCTCGGCGCAAGCTATGGGGATGGACGTCGTTTCCTGGTTCTGTTCGGTTGGCGACCAAAATACGGCTTTTGCCCCAATTATCGAGCATTATAGCCAATTGCTTGAAAATACGGAGACCCGCGACTGGCCGGAGATACTGAAAAAGGGCTCTAGTGATCCTGCGATTGTATCTGCGCTTTTTGATAATCTGGTTGGCAAGCCTGTTTCATGCCCTGAATTGGCCGGATACTCCCCCGCGCGAATTCGGCGTGTGACGATTGAAGCCATAGTTGAGCAGGTGACCATTGCTGCCGAGGAACGGCCTGTGCTTTTGATCGTGGAGGATAATCACTGGGTCGATCCTTCGACGAGTGAGGTCCTGGAGATTCTGGCGGGGCGTTCACTGGAGTGTCCGTTGCTCGTTTTGATCACACAACGTCCCGAAAAGGAGGATGCCTGGGTCAACGAAGCTCATGTGGAGCAAGTTCGCCTGCAACCAATTGACCGCGATACCTGCCGCGCAATCGTCGCTCAGGTCTTTGCAGAGCGCACGTTGTCCGATGAGCAGATGCAAAGGATCATCGACAAGGCCGATGGGATTCCCCTATTCGCCGAGGAATTGGCTCGCTCAATTGCAGACGCTGAAGGCAGCGCGGTTGGCGTCGTTCCTGATACGCTCCGCGATGCATTGATGTCACGGGTCGACAGGTTGCAGGCTCTGCGGAAGGTCATCCAAACTGCGGCGCTCGTCGGGCGGAGTTTCGGCAAGGAAATCTTGTATGAGGTTACACCGTTTTCGCAGCGCGAAGTTGATGAAACACTGCAATCAATGGTGGCCGCAGACATCATCGAGGGTGACGACTCTCCGGGTGTCGATTACCGTTTTCAACACGCGCTTTTACAGGATACGCTTGCCAGCGCACTCCTCAGAAATGAACGTACCGAAATCCATGGACGGATCGCTGAGGTGCTTGTTGCGGAGCAAGGTGTAAAAGGTCACACCCATGACAGGATTGCCTATCACTTCGCCAGTGCCGGGCAGAGTATGCGCGCCTTGGAATTCTATGTGATAGCTGCGCAGATCGCGCTTGGTCGCTTTGCGAATAAAGAGGCGGTTGGGCATCTGGATCGAGCCCTCGAACTAATCGCGGATGCCCCAACGGACGAGATCCGCGACGAGGCTGAACTGGGTATACAGACGCTTCGCGGTCTGGCCCTAATGATGCTCAGCGGATGGGCTGCGGATGAGGTGGGTGCGGCCTATTTGCGGGCGCAGCAGCTATGGCAAAAGGCCGGTGCTGCCGCACCAGACAGATTTCCCATTGCAATGGGATTGCTTAGCTATTCGATTGTGCGCGGCGATCTATTGGGATCCAAAGTTTTAGGAAGAGATGCGTTAAAAATTGCGGAGGAAGTAAAGGACGACGAACTGATCAGCGCGGCGGAGCACGAATACGGCGCATGCATGGTCTATATTGGCGAATTCGATGAGGCTGAGCGGCGCCTCAGCCGATGCGTTGACCTCTACAAGCCGGGCGAACATGACGGTCATATGGTGTATTGCGGCAAACATCAGGTGGTCAGCGGCTATATTCATTTGGGAATGGTGAATGCCTGCCGCGGGCGTCTTCTTCAGAAAGGTGAATACATGCGTCGTGCCATCGAATTGGCCGAGCATCTGAACCACCCCTTTTCGATCAGTTTCGCACGTTTGGTCGACTGCTCTAACATGCGGTGTGGTATGGAAGTCGACCGTCTTGAAAAGGCCACGGAAATTGCGCTGGAGCTTGGCCACAGGCAGGGATACCCGCATGTCATTGCGCAGGCGATGGTTCTACAGGGATGGACCCAGGGTCTTATGGGGCGGGTGCAGGAGGGCTTGGCGCTTCTTGTTTCCGGGTTGGAAATGTGGATCGGGATGGGAGCACGGCTTGGTATTCCACAGTACCATGGACTGTTGTCCGAGCTCCAACTTTTGAGCGGTGATCCCGGCGGGGCGCTTAAAACTGTGGAAAAGGCCATCGCACTCCAGGACGAAACGCATGAATATATGCTTTCTGCGGACATTTGGCGGATTAAGGGCGATATACTGCGAGCTTCAGGTGCGGATGGAAACACGTTAAAGGAGAGCTACGGAACTTCTTTTGATTTAGCGCGTCGCAATGGGTCTCCGCATTTCGAACTTGTCGCGTTGTCGCGTCTGGCGGCACTGGATAAAGAATACAAAACTGAATTCAAAAAGATTTTTGACAAACGTCCTGCCTATGTTTCATCGTGGTTGATGAACAGGCTGGCGCGAGAGTCTGAAAAATTTAGCAACCTTGAGTAGACATTTGGAGAAGCACATTGGGACAGATTGAGATCAAATCCGCAGATGAGGCGACAAAAGACCATGTGCTGAGATCTATTGCGATTGGTTTCGCCGCCGATCCAATCGCGCGATGGAACTGGCCGCAGGCCTCGATCTACTACGAGGCAATGCCCCGCTTTGCATATGGCTTCGGCGGTGAGAGTTTCGGAGCTGGAACGGCCTTCTATGCCGGCAATTATGATTGCGTCTCAATGTGGCTGCCGCCGGGTAAGAACCCTAACCCAGACCTGATTGGACCGGTGTTTGCCGAGACGGCCCCTCCCGAGATTGGCGAGGATCTGGAAGACTTCTTTGGCCAGTTGATGGCAGCAAGACCAATGGATCGCGAACACTGGTATCTGACGATGATCTGCACGGATCCGGCCAAGCGAAATCAGAAGTTGGGCGAGGCCATCATGCGCCATGTGCTCGATATTTGTGATCGGGACGGCGTGCTGGCTTATCTGGAGTCATCCAATCCCCTAAATATGCCGTTCTACGAACGCTTGGGGTTCGAGGTGTGCGGACGTGTGCAGGCCGGATCATCGCCGGTGTTTACGCCGATGAAGCGCGAACCTCAAAAATAGTCCTCGCCGCTAACTCGGCCGATTTGAAGGAACGCGCGATGACGAGCGAAATCCGTTTCTACGCTGTGCGGACAATAAGAAGCGGGCAGGTCGAGGCATTGCGCGCACTGGGTGAAGAGGCGACGGCTTATTTTAAAGAGAACCAGCCCGGAACTTTGGAGTATGAGTGGTTCCTTGATTCGGGTGCAATGACTTGCCACCTGTTCGAGCGATATGCCGACGCTGATGCCTGTTTGGAACATCTTCGTGCTTGGGGTGAGAAGTTTGCCTCACGGGCTGATACGCTTTTAGTTCCGAAAACGATGTTCGTTTACGGTCCTGTCAACGAGGATATCCGCTGTGCTTTGGCCGATGCAAATCCGGCCTATTGCCAGCAGCTGTGTGGTTATTCCGCCTCTTAGGGCGGCTGTATTCCGCCTTGCAGATATGGAATTTCAAGCGTTCCCTGGAAGTAGGCGCTGAGTGTGTCAGGGTCCCAGGCGCCGATCCAAAAAGCAATGTTCCAATCTGCCTCAGCCCCTGTTTGAAGGAAGCCATTCAAGATCTTCGGGCCAAATGTTTCCTTTGTGTCATTGCCGCCTTTCATCATGAAGTTGAACCGTTCCACCATTGTGCAGTTGCGAATGCGACGATTTGACGGATCGTCGATACCAATTTGCAACTGCCAGAGCCGACCTTCGATCACCGCGATTTTCGCCTGGTTTTCAGGTGTGTCCGGTTGGGATTTTAGCTTGTGTAAATCGGTTTGAAGAAGGGTCCGGCGATGGACGGCACGGGCATAGGCGTCCCACATTCCTGTTGCGCGCCCAATGGTATCCGGTTCGTTATACATGCCGTAGGCCGCCATACGCGCCAAATTGTCGGGTGGCGCCTGATAAACGGGTTTGTTCGGATCGACGGGCGAGCTGCGAAAGATGAATTGTTTATCCGGATACCCGATCCGCATTCGGAATGGAGAGATCGGCTCTTGTCCGGGAAGTGTGAGGATCAGGTTTCTATTCTCTAGTTTCGGCCCATCTTCCCAATTTACCGGTAACCCTACCAATTCGGGAATTGAGATCGGATCCAGACCCGGGCGATGGCTCTCAGCTTTTGTCACCGTGACCCCTATCGGCTGGGGTGCGTAGGTACGGATGTATGACTTTCCGTCAGTCTTCTCGTCCCACTCCGGTTGGAGGCGAATAACCCGATCAAGGTCGGGTTCGTCCCCGAACGCAAAGCTGTATCCTGAAACGCCACGTGGATCGTCTGTCGGATCCGGGTCTGTGGGGATACGCATCAAGCCATAGCCGGAAAACTCGATCAGCAGCCGGTCCATATTTGGCGACGATTTCGGGCTCTTTGGGGAACTGCTCATTTTCCTAGGTCCTTCGCGCCGGTTGCCGTTTTGAAGTTGGCGTGGATCCGCCACACGTTTTCGATGATGAACGCCAGGCGTTTTTTGGCAGCTTCGTCGGTCACCAGCGTTTCACTATGTTTGAGGCCAGCCAAAAGTGTCGCCATGTTATCGGCGATGGTGTCGAACGCGGATTCCCGCTCACCGAGTATTCCGATCCTCCGCTCGTACCGGAATGAAGGGCCAGCCCGTTTGCCGGCTGGCTGATCCTTGAATGCGGGTAGAGTGGTCAGGACCTCAGACAGCGGGCGAATTACCATGGTCATGAAGGGAAAAAAGGCCGCGAATTCGAGTGCCAGACTGTCTTCGTCTGGCTGGTCCGTTGCCCCAAAGAAACGGGCGAGCAACATCATTAATGTAGAATAGGCCTGGTCAAAGCTTCTACTGACTTCGTTGGTCGTGGCGTCTGTAATCAACGTACCTGATTTTTGTGCATTGCCGCGTCCGGGAACATTGGAGCGTGGATTGTCGATGACATCCCTCGCGGGTTCAAATTTGGGGTCAGCGCGGCATTCTTCATCAAGCTCTTCGAGAATTTCCAGAAACTTCCCGAAGTGGCTGTCGTCGCGGTCGCCGTGTGCGCCTTCACCTTCTTCGACTATTTGCTCTATCGCACTCAAAGCGCTTTCGAGGTCGGTCACACCATCGAGGTGGATATTGTAGGCCGTGTTGCCGCTTTCAGACGAGAGATGTATCTGCCGCGCCTGGGCGGAGTCCCCGATCTTGAATTGTGCTCCACGAGGGCCGACAAATAGGTCAGCCCCCATTCGGTCATCCTGCGCGAGTTTTTTGATCAGGTCCCTGATCGCATCATAAAGCTGGCCGATCGTTTTGTGTTTGGTGGGATCATAGTCAACGACGGCTTTCAGGCGCGACAGCATCTGGTCTGTCATCGTCCCCTCTTCGGGAAGCTCGAACAAGACAAATCTTTGCATTGTCGCTTGGCTGAACTTCTCGAGTTTGCTTTCGACGCCTGTCTCATAATATTGCGGATCAAGCGGGAAATCCGGTCGGCGCAAATGCGGACTCGAGCCAATCGCAATTTGCAGATTGATGACGTAACCCAGATGTTCCATCTCTTGACGCGCGACTTCCATAAGGAGGCTCTGCCAGCGTTGCATCTTCTGAACCTGACCCGGTGACAGCCCCTCTGATGTGCTGCGCTTCATTGAAAATGCAGCAAAGAGATATTGGCAGCAAAGCGAATGCTCAAGCTCGGCTGCCTCTGCTAACATGTCGGCAAGTAACGCACGATCATAGATCGGGTTTGGATTGTCAGCTTCTAGGCCGGAAGTGGTCATTGAATGTCTCTTTTTCTCGGGGGTTTATTTGCTCAAACGGACTGCAAAAAATTCATAAGCGTGCTCTATCTTTCGAAGCGTAGACTTCAGCACATAACCTGTCTACCACCTGGGCGAGTGCTTTTTGGGGTGTATCAGTTAGAAACGTATTCTTTTGCGTGATACGCGAAGGTAACAAACACAACCATTGGGTGCATTTGGACTATTTGAAGAACGCCCAGTATTGGGAACGGAGCAAGGACTATCGGATGACCATTACCTCAGTTTGGCGCTGGCTCATTTTGTTCGGTTCGCTTTGCCTCATCATCATCTTTCCCTTTTTGATCTGGGAGCAGTCCATTGAGCGATTTGTTACGTTCATTCTTGCGCGTGAGGCTGGTGCATTCGTATTTTCGGCGGTTGTCATTGCCGCGCTCGGGACGGATATTTTCCTGCCGGTGCCATCGAGCATTGTCGCGGCCTTTGCTGGCGCGACATTGGGATGGTTTTGGGCAACACTTGTCTGTTGGATGGGAATGACGGCTGGATGTGCAATTGGTTATTGGGCCGGTTGTGCTGGTGGCACACCTTTGGTGCGCCGATTGGTGGGCGAGCGCGAGTATCAGCGCGCTGTAAACCAATCGGGTCGGCTAGCGCTGCCGACACTTGTCGTGATGCGGGCCGTTCCAGTGTTGGCCGAAGTGTCCGTTCTTGCGGCAGGGATCGCCCGAATTCCGTTCAGGCGGTTTCTATTCGCGACGGGCTTTGCAAATTTCGGAATATCCGCCGTGTATGGTGTCGCGGGTGGTGCTGCGAAAACTGAGGGGACGTTCCTGTTTGTGTTCGGTGCAGCGCTCCTTGTGCCACTGGTCGGATTGGTAGCTTTGAAGGCGCTTGCGGGTGTCAAAGTGATCCGAATTCAAAAAGCCGATTCTGATCGCTAATTTAGCCGCCATACAAGGGCGCGTGAGCTACACGTGACGACAAGAAGTTTGGGGTCTGTCGCCGCAAATGGCGGAACAGCCCAAGAGTGGTTTCTGCGCCACTCTTAGGCTGTTTGTCGGTCGTGCCCGTTGCTGGCGCTTGGCTCAGGCCAACAGTGCCTTTGCGGCTGCAGCGTCAAGAGGGGCAGGGCGGTCGCAGGTGGTGGTCATGTCGATCCATGTTCGTGTTTCGCCGGCCTTAAGGATGGCCGTCATGACCTCGACAACGTGAGTGGCCAGTTCCAGGCTGCAGCGGTGCGGGCGTCCCTCGGAAATTGCGGCCGCCATATCGGCCAGGCCGGCGCAGCGATAGTTTGCGTGATCGTGGCCGCGATTGTCCTGCTGGTTCGGTCTGCTGAATGGATGGTCGTCATGTGAAACGGATGTTTCCTCGCCATCTGCGGAAACACGCGTAACGCCGCCGCCAAAGAAGTTCGGATCAGGAACATACAGAGAGCCGCTACTTCCATAAATATCCATATTTGGGTGGCGGTGTGCCCAGACATCCCAACTGGCGCTGAGTGTGACAATCGCTCCGCTGGCGAATTCCAATATGGAGTGAATATTTGTTGGTGTCTCGACTGGAACGGTCTCGCCTTCACGAGGGCCATTGCCAATGGTGCGTGTGACAAAGCTCGCGGTCGCAGCGGCAGAGACCGCTTTCACCGGACCAATCATCTGGACGAGATTTGTGATGTAGTAGGGGCCGAGGTCCAGGATTGGACCGCCGCCAGGCTGGAAAAAGAAATCGGGGTTGGGGTGCCACGCCTCCATACCGTGTGACATCACATGGCACGATCCGCCGATGATTTCGCCAATATCGCCTGCATCGATTGCCGCGCGTGCAGCCTGATGTGCGCCTCCCAAGAAGGTATCTGGCGCTGAACCCACGCGCAGCCCTTTAGCTGCTGCAATAGCACGGAGTGCCTCTCCCTCTTCTAGCGAGAGGACGTACGGCTTTTCTGAATAGGCGTGTTTGCCTCCCTCGAGGATCCGGCGGGTGATGTCAAAATGGGCGGCCGGAATGGTGAGATTGACAATAATGTCGATATCTTCGGCGGCCAAAAGCCCATCAACGGTTTCTGCGCGGATACCAAATTCTGCTGCGCGTGAATGTGCAGCTTCAGCATTGATATCCGCGACAGCGCGGACTTCGAGGCCGCGGAATAGCGGTGCAAGCTTCAGGTAGGCCGCCGAGATGTTTCCACATCCGATGATGCCGATGCCGGTCGTTTTGGTCATGCTAAGTCCTTACAGCGCGCGGAGGGTTTCGATTGAGCGTTTTGCAAAGCGTTCGAGGTCGTTGGGGTTATCATGCTCCACAACGAAAAGCTCCACACCGGTTGATCTCAGTGCGGCCATGATGGCTGCCCAATCCATGGTGCCATGCCCCACATCGGCCCAACCGTCCTCGTCTTCGCAGGTGCCTGTCGGGGCGATATCCTTCACGTGAGCGGCTGTAATCCGGTCTTTGTAGCGCTCGATCCATGCGAGTGGGTCCGCACCACCGCGTACGATCCATGCGATATCGGCTTCCCAATCTATTGAGGGGGCATGTTCGAGCAAAAGCTCCATGGCGATTTCGCCACCAGGTAGAGGCATGAATTCCCAATGGTGATTGTGCCAGCCAAATTTCAGGCCCGCGTCATTTACGCGCTTTCCAGCTTCCTCCAGCCGATTTGCAAGTGCGATCCATGCATCTGCGTCACCACCGTTGCGTAAGTCGTCCTCGGGAGCGGGGCAAAACACGGTCGTCATTCCAAGCGCTTTGGCTTGGGTGATTGAAACCTCAAACCCTTCCTCAAAGCTTCCTATGGGGAAAAAATGGCCTGAAGGCATTGTGAGCCCGTTTGCGTCCAGGAGCGCTTTGGTTGCCGCCGGATCCTCGTAAACGCCTCCGAAGCCCTCAACCTGCGTGTAGCCGAGCCCCGCTATGGTCTGAAAGACGTTGTCCCATGGTGTGAAGTTGCGCGCGGAGTAGAGCTGGAATGAGATGTCCATGATTGATCCTGTCAGGTGGCCGCTGTTTGTCAGAGGCGTAGTTCGGTTGTTTTGTCGAAGAGGGATGCACGTGCGGGGTCGATGCCAAGTGTCAACTTGTCTCCGACAGCGACCCGCGCCTGTCCGTCCATGCGGGCGCGGAAATGATGATCGGCCAGAACAACGTCGATCAGCGTGTCGGAGCCAGTGG
>JAEPMR010000023.1:0-14272 GCA_017643845.1 Marivivens sp.
CCCAACCGAAGCGGCGGCAGTGGCTGCGATCTATGCCTTCCTTGTGGCGAGCTTTGTGTATCGCGACATGGGGCCGCTGGCGGCCAAAGAGGGCCAGTCACGACCGTTCGCCCTGTGGGAGCGGCCCTATGCGCTGGTCACCGCGTTTTTCCATAAAGACACGCGCGATACTCTTTTCGAGGCGGGCAAGCTGACGGTTACGCTGATGTTCATCATCGCAAACGCGCTGATCCTAAAGCATGTGCTGACGGATGAGCAAATACCACAGCACATCGCAGGCGTGATGCTGGAGGCTGGTTTTGGCCCTATCATGTTCCTTGTGATGGTGAACGTGATCCTTCTGATTGGGGGACAGTTTATGGAGCCGTCGGGCCTGATCGTAATCGTTGCACCGCTGGTGTTCCCGATTGCGATCGAACTGGGTATCGACCCAATTCATCTGGGGATCATCATGGTGGTCAACATGGAGATCGGGATGATCACGCCGCCTGTTGGCCTGAACCTTTTCGTGACGTCGGGCGTCGCGGGGATGCCGATGATGAATGTTGTGCGGGCCGCACTGCCGTTCCTCGCTGTTCTGTTCGTCTTCCTGATCCTCGTGACCTACGTTCCGTGGATTTCGACCGCGTTGCCGAATAGCGTGATGGGGCCGGAAATCATCGTAAATTAGAAGTAGGCTTAAAACGCAAAAAAGCCGCGCTATATTGCGCGGCTTTTTTTTGGAGCCCTAGGCTCAGGCGTTTTCAAGGGCGGTGATGATGGGCGAGAAATCGGCAGCTTTCAGGCTGGCGCCACCGACCAGCGCGCCATCTACATCCTCCACGCCAAAGATATCTGCTGCGTTGGCCGGTTTGACCGAGCCGCCGTAAAGAATGCGGATTGCATGGCCTTCTTCGCCGAAGCGCGCCACGAGTTCGGCGCGGATGAAGCTGTGCACTTCGCCAATCTGATCAAGGGTCGGGACTATGCCTGTTCCAATTGCCCAGACCGGCTCATAGGCGATGACGGTGTTGGCTCCGGTCGCATTGTCGGGAGTTGATCCGTCAAGCTGGGTTTTGACCACATCCAGCGTGGCGCCGTTTTCACGCTGGGACAGGGTTTCGCCGATGCAGATGACTGCAGTCAGCGCGGCGGCCTGCGCTGCTTCGGCTTTTTGACGGATCTGGGCATCGTCTTCGCTATGGTCGGTGCGGCGTTCTGAATGTCCGACCAGCACCGCGGTTGCGCCGGCATCGCGCAGTTGTTCGGCTGATATGTCGCCGGTATGTGCGCCAGACATGGCCGTGTGGCAGTCTTGGCCTCCTATGGCGAGCGGATGACCGGCTGCTGCGGTGGCAAGTCCAGAGATCAGGGTCGCAGGCGGGCAGAGCAGCACGTCGACTTTTGGTGCGACATGGGTGCTGGTGAGGGCGGTCACCTCGCTGACACTGGCCGACAGGCCGTTCATCTTCCAGTTTCCAGCGGCAAGTTTGCGACGCATATCAATCCTCCTGCGATCTATCGCAGCGGTCGTAGCAAGATCGCGGGGGGGAGGGAAGTCAGCTCTCGGAGTTTTGCGCGGCAGTGAGTTCTTCGACGTCTTTGAATTTGATCGATTCACCGCACCCGCACGCATCGGCTACATTAGGATTGCGGAATTTGAACCCACTTTCCAGCAGCGAGACTTCGTAATCGATTTCAGTGCCGAAAAGAAACATCTGCGCCATGGGCGCGATCATGACGCGGGCACCGTCCTGTTCGACAACCTCGTCATTGCTGTCGATTTCATCGGCATAGTCCATCGTGTACTCCATGCCGGCGCAGCCACCCTTTTTCACGCCGATGCGCAGGCCTTTCTTGCCGTCACGCTCCATGAGAGTGCGGATCTGGCTTGCCGCTTTCGGGGTCATTGTGACGGCCTGTTTGCCTGGAATTCCGAACATCTCAGTCTCCGTTGCGCGGCGCGATCATAAATCGCACGTCGCGCGGCCAATTACATGAAGCCCAACTCCAAGCGGGCTTCGTCCGACATCATATCCATGCCCCACTGAGGCTCAAAGGTCATTTCAACATCAACCTGCTTGACGCCCGGTAGCGGCTCGACGGCATCTGCGACCCAGCCTGGCATTTCTCCGGCTACGGGGCAACCCGGCGCAGTGAGCGTCATAGTGATGCGGACTTCACTTTCGTCATTGATATCAATGGTGTAGATGAGGCCGAGGTCGTAAATGTTGACTGGGATTTCCGGGTCGTAGACCGTCCGGCACGCCTCAACGATCGGCTCGTAGAGCGGGTGCTCGGTGCTGGAGGGCGCAATCAGCGGAGTGCCTTCAAGCTGTTCGGTTGCGTCGGTCATCATCACCATCCGTTAATACCTGAGCTTTCATATAGGATTTGTCCGGCACGGGGTAAAGGGGCAGTGGACTGTCCGCGAGCGACTTCCAATCCACGAGAAATCGGTTATTCGGGGCAAAACGATGCGAAGGTTGCGGATGGAACGTTTTTCTTATGAGTTGCTGAAGACTGATGGCAAAGCCAGACGCGGCGTGATCCGTACCCCGAGAGGGGAGATCCGCACGCCTGCCTTTATGCCGGTTGGCACCGCAGCAACTGTCAAGGCGATGATGCCGGAAAGTGTGGCGGCCACAGGTGCGGATGTGCTGCTTGGCAATACCTATCATTTGATGTTGCGGCCCACGGCGGAGCGCATTCATAGGCTTGGCGGGCTACACCGCTTTATGAATTGGGAGAAGCCGATCCTGACAGACTCTGGCGGGTTTCAGGTGATGAGCCTTGCCGAATTGCGCAAGCTGACCGAACACGGCGTCACATTTCGCAGCCATATCGACGGCTCGCGGCATGAGATTACGCCGGAGCGGTCGATGGAAATTCAAAAGCTGCTCGGCTCTGACATTGTGATGGCGTTTGATGAGTGCCCCGCTTTGCCTGCTACTGAGGAGCGTGTGGCCGAAAGTATGCGTCTGTCAATGCGATGGGCACAGCGATCACGGGATGCATTCGGAGATCGGCCGGGACATGCGCTTTTCGGCATTCAACAGGGTGGCGTGACCGAGGGCCTGCGGGGCGAAAGCGCGGAGGCGCTGACATCTATCGGCTTCGACGGATACGCGGTGGGTGGTCTGGCTGTCGGCGAAGGGCAGGAGGCGATGTTCGGGGTGCTCGATTATGCGCCCGATATGCTGCCGCAGGACAAGCCGCGCTATCTCATGGGTGTCGGGAAGCCGGACGATATTGTTGGCGCTGTGAAGCGCGGCATCGACATGATGGATTGCGTTTTGCCGTCACGAAGCGGGCGGACAGGGCAGGCGTGGACCCGTCGCGGACAGGTGAATATCAAGAATGCACGTCACGCAGACGATCCGCGCCCGCTTGATGAGGCATGCAATTGTCCGGCGTGCAGAAATTACTCTCGGGCTTATCTGCACCATGTCTTCAGGGCCGGTGAAATGATTTCAGGCATGCTGCTGACGTGGCACAATTTGCATTACTATCAAGAGCTCATGCAGGGCATGCGTGATGCGATTGATGCGGGTGCGTTCGATTCTTTTGAGCGCGAGTTCCACACGCAGCGGGCATTGGGGGATATTGATCCAATCTAGGCCGCGATTGCGTGCACGACGGGCCGCGCCGAAATGGTCTCGGTACTGATTTGTAGATCACAGGCCTCTATCAGCACGCGGGCTTCGTGAGCTTTGAGTGCGCGGCAAGCATCTGGACGTGCCGTTGCGACAGTCGGCGCGTCGGGGAAGAGCGCATCGATTTCGGCGGCATCGTCGGCTGAAAGGCTGTTAAGACCGAGAGTTCCGGGCTGGAAGCTCTCGCTTGCCAGACCGTTGGCAAGGATGATTTCATGCTGGTCAAACAGCAGGTGGTAATATTCGACGCCATCGGCAGGAACAAGGTCAGCGGCTTTGTCTTGAAGAAACTTTGCGGCGAAGAGGACCTCTTCCTCGCCAAAGAGCAGTTCCGCCTGCCAGCCGCCAAAGGAAATACGGTGTTGTGGTGACAGTGTGAGCGGGCGGTTTGGGACGCCCGGTGCGAACTGGTCGCTTGGAATGGTCACGGGGCGCAACGATGGAAAGAGGCTGAGCTGAAGCGATGACAAGTATTTCTTGGCGATCCAGCGAATAGGAACTGCGCGCCCATCCTGCGTCAGAACAAGGTCTCCGACTGACAAGTGCTCGACCGGGATGTCGCCGCGTGGCGTCGTGATCCGAGTGCCGCGCCCGAAACAGATCAGCACAGGACCGGTCGAGGAAATATTCTCAATCGCGTGGGCGCCGTTTGGAAATGCGTCCATTGTGGTGTAATCGCCATTTCCCGATGTCAGAAAGAAATACCGCTGACCGTCTTCGGTGGTGATAACGACAATTTCCTCGCCCTGAAGGTCCTGACCATTCACGTTCGAAAGGCGCTGTGTGTAGGGAAGTGTGCCGGAGAATTCGACTGTGAATTGCATTTCAACGCCATCAACAAAGACAGTCGTATCAGGATCGAAACTGCCGGAGTTGTAATCCAGTTCGATGTCGCCCGTATCGCCGGAGGAGAATACGAGTTCGGTTGTTGGTGTTGTGGTGGTACCTTGTGCGTTAAGCGCTGCATTGTTGGCAGGGCTGCTATCGCCGCGTGCGTAGAATGTCATTGTATTGGCCACGGCTGCCTCCGATCGGTCTTCCTGTCATTGCACAATCAAGCCGACGCGTTTGGCGATGGCGGGGCGCAATTCGGGCAGGAATAGGGAAAATTGGTTTCCAGATTGCGAAGCCCAAAAGCTACGTTTCGATTTATCAGGAGGTCATCGCCACATGCGCTTGCTCATTCCGGCGCTGGCAGGCACAATATCAAGTGTGATTGATGGTTGAAAACGGGGGGCTGTTGCCCCATCTGATACCATCTAAACGAGGAGATGTGCGTGTTGCCGATCGTCGGGGCCGCAATGTCTTGCCGAATGTAAGGATACGAGCATGTCAGAGCCTACCAGCCAGTCGTACCCGGTGTTGCCTTTGCGCGATATCGTCGTGTTTCCACATATGATCGTTCCGCTGTTCGTGGGGCGGGAAAAATCGGTTCGCGCACTTGAAGAGGTGATGCAGGAGGACAAGCAGATATTGCTGTCGAGCCAGATGGACGCGGGCGAAGATGATCCCGCGCCGGAAGGCATCTATGGTGCCGGTGTCTTGGCGAACGTTCTGCAGCTCCTCAAGTTGCCCGATGGGACTGTTAAAGTTCTCGTCGAGGGGCAGCAACGCGTCAAGATAACTGAATTCATCGCGACCGAGCCTTATTTTGAAGCGCGCGTCGAGTTGCTGGACGAAACCTTCGGCGATGAGGCCGAGACGACAGCACTCGTGCGTTCGGTTTCGGAAGAATTCGAACGCTACGCGAAGATCAAGAAAAACATCCCCGAAGAAGCGCTGGGTGCTGTCGCAGATGCAGCAGAGCCGGCGAAACTCGCTGATCTGGTGGCCGGTCATTTGGGTGTCGATGTTGCTGAAAAGCAGGATCTTTTGGAGCTTTTGTCCGTCACCGAGCGGCTTGAGAAAGTCTATGCTCACATGCAGGGAGAGATGTCTGTCCTGCACGTCGAGAAGAAAATAAAATCACGCGTCAAGAGCCAGATGGAGAAGACCCAGCGGGACTACTATCTGAACGAGCAAATGAAGGCTATTCAGAAGGAACTGGGCGAAGGCGAGGACGGCGAGGGTGAGATCGCTGAACTGGAAGCGAAGATCGCCGAAACGAAGCTTTCCAAGGAAGCACGCGAGAAGGCGGACGCTGAACTCAAGAAGCTCAAGAACATGAGCCCGATGAGTGCTGAAGCGACCGTTGTTCGCAACTACCTTGATTGGATGCTGTCAATCCCGTGGGGTAAGAAGAGCCGCACGAAAAAAGACCTGCGCCGTGCCGAGGAGATCCTTGATGCGGATCACTATGGGCTTGAAAAGGTTAAGGAGCGGATTGTCGAATATTTGGCCGTGCAGCAGCGCTCTGCCAAATTGAAGGGACCGATCATGTGCCTTGTCGGCCCGCCGGGTGTGGGTAAGACGAGTCTTGGGAAATCAGTCGCGAAGGCCACGGGGCGGGAATTCATCCGCATCAGCCTTGGCGGGGTTCGCGACGAATCCGAAATCCGGGGCCATCGTCGGACCTACATCGGCTCGATGCCGGGCAAAATTATTCAGGCGCTCAAGAAGGCCAAGACGACAAACCCGCTCATCCTGCTCGACGAGATTGACAAGATGGGGCAGGATTTCCGTGGGGACCCAGCCAGTGCCATGCTGGAAGTGCTTGATCCAGAACAGAATTCGACCTTCGTCGATCATTATCTGGAGGTTGAATATGACCTCTCGAACGTCATGTTCCTGACGACCGCAAACAGCTACAACATGCCTGGTCCGTTGCTGGACCGCATGGAGATCATCCCCCTTGCCGGCTACACCGAGGACGAGAAGCGCGAGATCGCGAAACAGCATCTTGTCAGCAAGCAGATGAAGAACCATGGGCTTAAATCCAAAGAGTTCGAAATTACGGACCCTGCGCTGACGTCGGTTATCCGTACCTATACGCGGGAAGCCGGTGTGCGGAACCTCGAGCGCGAAATCGCCAAGATCGCCCGAAAGGCGGTGACCAAGATCGTCAAGAAGGAAGCGGACCGGATCGTCGTGACCGACGAGAACATTGATGGGTTCCTCGGTGTTCCGAAATACCGCTTCGGACTGGCCGAGAAGGAAGACCAGATCGGTGTTGTCACGGGGCTGGCCTACACCAGTGTTGGCGGGGAACTGCTTTCCATCGAAGCTCTGCGTCTGCCAGGTAAGGGGCGGATGAAAACAACCGGCAAGCTCGGCGATGTGATGAAGGAGTCGATTGATGCGGCTTCCAGCTACGTGCGGTCGGTTGCACCTAAGATCGGGGTTAAACCGCCGCAGTTCGAGAAGTGGGATATTCACGTCCACGTGCCGGAAGGAGCGACGCCGAAAGACGGCCCGAGCGCCGGTTTGGCCATGGTGACGTCCATTGTATCTGTGCTGACGCAGATCCCGGTTCGTAAGGACATCGCTATGACAGGTGAGGTCACGCTTCGTGGCAATGCACTGGCCATTGGCGGGTTGAAGGAAAAACTTCTTGCTGCGTTGCGTGGGGGTATCAAGACGGTGCTGATCCCGCAGGAAAACGAAAAGGACCTTCCGGAAATCCCGGATAACGTCAAAGAGGGCCTGACGATCATCCCTGTGAGTCATGTCAGTGAGGTATTGCAGCACGCATTGGCGCGTCAGCCGGAAGCGATCGAATGGGATCAGGACGCCGAGGATGCCGCCGCCGCAAAAGCGGGGCTCGGCACTGCCGACGATACAACGGGCGCAGGCAAGATCGCACATTGATCAGATCGAAATATGGTTTGGGGACCCGGCACATTCAGGTGTGCCGGGTTTTTCTTTTTCTACTAGGGGTAGCGTCATCGACAAAACTCGGTGTAACATTTGAGAACGAATGACCAGATGAGGGAAAAATGGCGGCGAAGTCAGAAAAAACCGGCGCTAAGGCCGAAAAAGCGAAGCCCAGAAAGGCATCGGTTCGCGATATAGAAGTGCCCCCTATGGTTCCAGAGTTGAAGGTTGTGTCTGCGCTTTCGGAGGAAGAGGCGCATGAGGGCGTGTTGAAAAAGAAAGAGCTGGTCGAGCTTGTTATGGCTCGGACAAGCAGCCGGAAGGGGGTCACTCGCGAAGCGGTCGAGGCGTGTCTCGAGGTCTTGAGTGAGACCATGCTTGAAGGGCGCGAGATCAGTGTCGCGCCGTTTCAGAAACTGCGTGTCGCCAAGAGAAAAGAGAGTGGTGGTGGGCAGTTACTGACCATCAAGGCACGTGTGAAAGGACCCAGAACCGAAAATCCCGACTGACCACTTGCAGGATGGGCTGACTGCCGCTAAACGCTGCGCCGACGGGTGATTAGCTCAGTGGTAGAGCGCTTCGTTCACATCGAAGATGTCAGGAGTTCGAATCTCTTATCACCCACCAGAATTCAGCGCACCCGGTTCGGGTGCGCTTTTCTTTTTCGGCACGCAGGCCTATCGCTGTGTCGAGGTGAAGCATGAACAGACCCGAGATACTCATTCTGCGGCACGGTGAGACCGAATGGAATCGTGAGGGGCGATTCCAAGGGGGATACGATTCGCCACTTACAAAAAGAGGTCGGGAACAGGCAGCTCGGATGGGGCAGCGTTTGCGGGATATGGGCATTGGGGCCGATACCCATGAATTCTTGACCAGCCCACAGGGGCGTGCAGTGGAGACTGCTGGGATCGCGCTGAGCGAAATTGGCGCGCGGGCGCGGCAGGAGCCACTATTGCGTGAAATAGGTATGGGAGAGTGGAGTGGTCTGAGCCGCGATGAGATCGCTCGAAGATGGCCTGGCCCCGAGGACGAGAGTTTCATTGATCTCTATGCCCGTGCGCCCGGCGCTGAGACTTTTGACGCACTCTGGGCGCGGGTCGGGGAGCTGCTGGATACGGTGACGCGCCCGACGGTAATGATCACGCACGGCTTCACGTCGCGGTTTCTCAGGACGCGTGCAGTTGGATTAGGCCTTGATGCTCTGGATCATCTTCCGGGCGGTCAGGGCGTTATTTTCCGCATCCGAAACGGTTGCCACGAATGCCTCGAAGAATAGGGCTTGCAGGCGGCAAACGAGCGGGTTAAAGCCCCGCATACGGTCGGGTGATTAGCTCAGTTGGTAGAGCGCTTCGTTTACACCGAAGATGTCGGGAGTTCGAGTCTCTCATCACCCACCATTTCCCCCTCTCGTGATCGTTTCAAGCCAGGCTTTTGTCTCCGCGAGACGCCCACGTGCCACAGGTACTTTGGTGTTGTCGTGAAGGACGAGTGTCGGCTTTCCGTCAATCCGTTTGTAGCGCGGATTGCACTCTGGGGAGACCCACCAAGAACGGTGGGGTTGAATGCCATTCAGAGGCTCGAGATTTGGCAGGAGAGACGCGAGCGTTGCCCGTTCGGTGAATCGATCACGTGTGGTGGTCACGTTGAGATAATGCTCCTCTGATCTCATATAGAGGAGAGAGGCCATGTCCAAAGTTCTGTTGCCGATCTGAATGCCCTTTGAGCCGGTGCCTTTCCCTGCGCCGTCAGGCTGGTTCTTTTTTGACGTGATCGGCACCTCGCCAATCAGAAACGGGACGCCAAAGCGTACGAATCCCAATTCGATCAGCCATATCGTCAGCAGGTAGTATGGATAGTTCGACAGGATTTCGGGGTCGGTCCCTGGGGCGGATATGCTGCGTGCCAATCGGTCCATCAGAATCGCGACGCCGCCATATTCGACGGTCGTTGAAATTGGCATGTAGTAGGGGACGCGTGGCCAGAAAATCGAGACCGTCGACCATAGCGAAAACATCGCCAGCTTGAATACAAGAAAGCTGAGAACACCCAATATCCAAATCGCGAAAGAGGCATAGAGCGGCATGATATCTCTGAAACCATGCGGGTCCGCTCCGAAGAGTGCGATGGCAACGAGCAACGCGAAACTGATTGTCAGTCGGCTGCAAACAATGTCGAAAAATTCGCGATACGTGAAACGTCGCGACATTCCAAACGCGTCAATGATGCGCATTTCATGACAAACGACTTTGTTAATATGGGTTTTGAGGGCCAATCTACGCCTGTTCAATAGTGATTGCGGTGTGGCTGGGGCGGTTTATTGGTTTTACCGGTTCATGAGTCATGCCTTGGATCATATCCGCGACTGTTGCCCAGGGGCGGCTTCCTCAGGAGGCCGTCCCGTTTTTTTAAATTACGAAAAAATCTTTGCGACGCAAGTTTATGACGTCTGGCATGAAATGCACATCACTTTTTCGCAGCGCGTACAGGCGCGTACAGGCTAGACGAGGAGCGGGGCGAGGAGATCCGGCGATAGGCCGCGCGCCTTAAGGCCGGCGATTGTGGCTGGCATCGCGGTGACAGTTCCCCAATGGATGTCATGGGTCAATATTATGGAGCCGGCGCGAGTGTGGCTGAGAATCCGGCGCGTTACTTCTTCCGGTCCCGGTCTGCGCCAGTCGTGTGGGTCAACCGACCACAAGACCGTAGCCAATCCCCGTTCAGCGAACAGACGCCTGCTTTGCGTGACGGTGAATGATCCATAGGGGGGGCGGAATGTCGTCGGGTTGCGACCTGTTATGTCTTCGATCACCTTAGTTGTTCGGTCAATCTCAGACAGAACCGTCGCGAAGGGCCGTGTTGCCAAGTGTGGATGGCTCCAGCTGTGGTTCCCGACATCATGACCTTCTGCAACGATGCGCCGAGCGACATCGGGCCAGGCGGCGACGTTTCGCCCGATCAGATAGAATGTCGCACGCACGTTTTGTTCGCCCAGTATATCGAGCAATCGAGGCGTGTGTTCAGGGTGCGGCCCGTCATCGAAGGTTAGCGCCACCGATGGTGTAAACGCGGGAAGATTAACGACCCATGGGAAGCCGGGTAGGTGGATACGACCGTGATCGGCAATGGCCGGTGCGGCGGCTATTGCTATTCCAGACGCCAAAAAGCTGCGTCGTGACCACTTCATTAAATCCTCCCAGGTGTCGGTTAACGGATACGCCATGGCAGCATTGGTGCTGGTCGGGTGATTGCAAGAGAAAAATGGCCGATACGGCAGTGAATACGGATACAGAGATACTTCATTCGCGCCGTGAGCTTTTTGTTTCGAACACGCTTGACGAGGCCAAGGAGTGACCATAGAAGGCACGAACATTCGATGTTCCGAATGGCAGATACGCGGTTGTAGCTCAGTTGGTTAGAGTACCGGCCTGTCACGCCGGGGGTCGCGGGTTCGAGCCCCGTCAACCGCGCCACTGCCATCAGGAACGGATGAAAAGATGCGCGGTTGTAGCTCAGTTGGTTAGAGTACCGGCCTGTCACGCCGGGGGTCGCGGGTTCGAGCCCCGTCAACCGCGCCATTTTTCCCTAGAACTTTAGAGATGTTGGCGCGCCCGTTTTGCTGCGGTCAGTCGGCCATTGCCGCTAGAATGCGGGCCCAGCTCCGAATCCCCTTATGGAAACTGCGAAGGTCGTATTTCTCATTGGGTGAGTGGATTGCATCGTCATCGAGGCCAAAGCCGATCAACATAGCGTCCATACCAAGAATGTCCTTGAAATAGCCGGCAATCGGGATCGAGCCCCCAGATCCGACATAGGCGGCTGGACTGGGCCATTCGTCTGAAAGCGCGGTTCGTGCTTTTTCAAACGCGGGATTTCCAAGCGCCATGACGGATGCGGGTGCGGCGCCGTGTCCGTGGAATTCGACGGTGCAATCGTCGGGAAGCATATCGCGCACCATTTTACGGAAATTTTCCCGAATGGAATGGGGGTCTTGCTGGCCGACGAGTCTAAAGCTGATTTTCGCGCGTGCCTGTGACGGAAGTACCGTCTTGAACCCATCACCTGTGTAACCTCCGGTGATGCCGTTCACTTCGCAAGTCGGGCGGGACCAGATCATTTCAAGAGCGCTGCGATCCTGTTCCCCAGCTGGCACAGCCAGATCGACCGCGCCTAGAAATTCGTCTGCATCGAATCCCAGCGCATCCCATTGCTCGCGCACTGCGGGATCAAGCTCGGAAACGCCATCGTAAAAACCGGGGATAGTGATCTGCCCGTTTGTGTCGTGTAGGGAAGCAATGATCTTAGAAAGAACGCGGATCGGGTTAATCGCGGCTCCACCGTACATTCCCGAGTGAAGGTCTTTGTCTGGGCCCGTAATCACGATTTCTTCGCCGAGTAGGCCTCGCAGCATGGTGGTGATTGCGGGGGTGTCTTTGTCAAACAGGCCGGTGTCGCAAATCAGTGCAATATCGGCGCGCAGTTCGTCGGCGTTCTGCTGCATGAACGGAATGAGTGAGGGTGAGCCGCTTTCCTCTTCGCCTTCGAAGAAAATCGTGATGCGGCAGGGGAGTTCACCGTGCTCCGACTTCCAGGCGCGGCAGGCTTCCACAAAGGTCATCAACTGCCCTTTGTCATCTGATGTTCCGCGACCACGGATCACTTTGCCGCCGGTGGTTTCTTCGATTGCGGGGTCAAACGGATCACGGTGCCACAGTTCGAGTGGGTCGACAGGCTGGACGTCGTAATGGCCGTAGAAGAGCACGTGAGGGCCGGTGTCGCCAGCATGTGCAACGACCATCGGGTGACCGGTCGTCGAACGTTTCTCGGCAGTAAACCCGATTGATTGCAGGTCCGCGACCAGCCAGTCCGCAGCCGCGTCGCAATCGCCCTTATACGCAGGGTCCGTGGATATGGACGGAATTCGGAGCAGCTCCATCAACCGTTCCGTAGCGGATGAGAGATCAGAATCGATGCGTGCGAGAACAAGTTCGACGGACATGAAGCCTCCTTTGCGTTTGGATTATGGTGGCTGCTGACTGGGGAACTGTCCAGTCGTCAAAAGAGCGAAGGTGCAGGAACGGGGGAGCGTCACTTTGTCGTGTATTGTTTGGAAAGGGCGCAACCTATATGAAGCTAGAATAATTCAAAACTGTGCGCCCGCATGAAGGGTGCGTGGAAAGGACTGCCCGTGGACTACACCGCACGACTCGACGCAGCGCTCGCAACGCTTCACGAGGAAGGTCGCTACCGGACCTTTATCGACATCGAGCGGAAGAAGGGCCAATTCCCTCATGCCGTCTGGCGGAAGGAAGACGGTAGCGAACAGCCAATTACGGTCTGGTGCGGCAATGACTACCTTGGCATGGGCCAGCACCCAGTGGTGTTGAAGGCCATGCACGACGCGCTCGACGCTACGGGCGCGGGTTCGGGCGGTACGCGCAATATTTCCGGCACGACTGTCTATCATAAAGAACTCGAAGCCGAGCTTGCGGATTTGCACCAAAAGGAGGCAGCACTTCTTTTTACGTCTGCCTACATCGCGAATGATGCGTCGCTGAGCACTTTACCAAAACTCTTTCCCGGGCTGATCATCTATTCGGACTCGCTCAATCACGCGTCTATGATCGAAGGCATCCGGCGCAATGGTGGCGCAAAGCGGATTTTTAAGCACAACGATCTGGAAGACTTGCGCGCAAAACTCGAGGCAGATGATCCGGCCGCACCGAAGCTGATCGCATTCGAGTCGATCTATTCGATGGACGGAGATTTCGGTCCGATTGAGGCGATCTGTGATCTTGCGGATGAATTTGGTGCGCTGACCTATCTTGATGAAGTTCACGCGGTGGGCATGTACGGGCCGCGCGGTGGTGGCGTGGCCGAGCGCGACGGGCTGCTTGACCGGATCGACATCGTAAATGGCACGCTTGGAAAGGCGTTCGGTGTGCATGGTGGCTATATCGCGTCGTCTGCAAAAATGTGTGACGCGATAAGGTCTTATGCACCGGGCTTCATTTTCACGACGTCGCTTCCGCCGGTTGTTGCTGCGGGCGCTGCCGCGTCAATCCGCGTGCTGAAAAACGACCAGTCGATCCGCGACCGTCATCAGGAACAGGCGGCTGTTCTCAAGCTGCGTCTTAAGGGGCTTGGTTTGCCGATAATTGATCATGGGAGCCACATTGTACCTGTGATCGTAGGTGATCCTATACACACCAAGAAATTATCCGACATGCTGTTGGATCAGTACGGAATCTATGCCCAGCCGATCAACTTCCCGACGGTTCCGCGCGGTACTGAGCGCGTACGCTTCACCCCGTCGCCGGTGCATGGGCCGGATGAAATGGATCGGCTGGTGAGGGCGATGGATCAGCTCTGGTCCCATTGTGCGCTGAATCGCGCCGAAATGGCTGGTTAACTTTATATCCGGATGCATCACCATTTGGTGTATGGTAACCCCATTCGCATAAGGTGCAGTGGGCGAATCGCCATTGCGCGATTCGTTGGGGAAACAGGCAGGTCTGCGACATATGATCGGCAGAAGCTTCAGGCGCAAAGCCGCGGCACGGGAGCCAGAAGGGGTCAGGGGCTTTGATGCCTTTGAGCTCCGCTTGGGCGATTTGATGCGTGGTGAGCGGGCGACGATGGGAAAATCCCTGCTCGACGTCCAGCGGGAGCTGAAGATCAAAGCTGCCTATATTGCTGCAATCGAAAATGCTGATCCCAGCGCCTTTGATACGCCCGGGTTCATCGCAGGCTATGTGCGTTCCTACGCAAAATACCTCCAGATGGACCCTGATTGGGCGTTTGAGACCTTCTGCCGCGAGAGCGGTTTCGCGACCGCACATGGGCTTGCGAAAGAGGCTTCCGCCAGCAAAAAGGCGAGCCGA
>JAEPMR010000023.1:14282-41911 GCA_017643845.1 Marivivens sp.
AGTGCTCGCAAGAGTGACGATATTTTTGATGAGCCAACGACGCCGTTCATCCCCAGCGGCGAGAGCCTGCTGTCACGGATCGAGCCGGGAGCCGTCGGATCATTGCTGGTCCTCGGCGGGCTTCTGGCGGGACTTGGCTACGGTGGCTGGTCGGTGCTGCAGGAAGTGCAGAAAGTCCGGTTTGCGCCAGTCGAGCAACCACCCGTGGTAGTTGCAGACGTCGATCCATTGGCGGGCAACGGTACTTTTGGAGGGGATATCCTCGAAACCCCCTCTGACATCGGGCCAACCGTCGAGGCAATGACCCGCATTTTGCGGCCAGAGGCGCTTGAAGCGCCTGTATTAACGCCGCGGGATGGCCCGATTGCGGCACTGCGACCCGGAGCGGTCGGAGCGCTGGCAGCCGATGACGTGCCACTGGTCGATCCGGTAACGGCAGCGATTGCGGATGCGGGATTGGTCGAGCCTCAGGTGGCCCCAGTGAGTCCGCAGGTGACGGAGCCGGAAATTCCCGAAATCTCTTTGGTCGCGGTGCGCCCATCCTGGGTTCGGGTGAATGCAGCGGACGGAACAGTTCTGTTCCAGGATATTCTGGACGCTGGTTCCGTCTATTCGATGCCACAGACCGATATGCCACCAACGGTGCGCGTTGGAGAGTCGGGCGCGGTCTATTTCCGGATTGGGGATCAGCATTACGGGCCAGCGGGCGATCCCGGGCAGGTTACGTCAAATCTGGCAATGTCGGCGGATTTTCTGACGACGCGGTATTCGATTGCCGATCCCGGACAGGATAATGACCTTGCTGCGATGGTAAACGTCGCCGACGCGAGCCAATAAACTCCCCGTTATTTGCGATTCGGACAGCGGTGCCCCCGTTGTCGTTTGGGCTGCGACCCCATAGAAGGTCTTCACGTTGGTCCATTTCCACAAAGCGAGGCAGAGCATGTCCCACAATCCCGTGCGTCCGTGGCGGAACATTGATCGCAGGAAATCGCGACAGATCATGGTCGGCAACGTGCCCGTCGGGGGCGATGCGCCAATTTCGGTGCAGACCATGACAAACACACAGACTACGGACGTGGCCGCGACGATTGATCAGGTTCAGCGAGCGGCTGATGCGGGTGCCGATATCGTTCGTGTGTCCACACCCGATGAGGCGAGCACACGGGCACTGAGGGAGATCGTTAAGGAAAGTCCGGTCCCGATCGTTGCGGATATCCATTTCCATTACAAACGGGCTATCGAAGCGGCAGAGGCTGGCGCGGCCTGTCTTCGCATCAATCCGGGTAACATCGGCGATGAAACCCGGGTCCGCGAGGTCATTAAAGCGGCGCGTGATCATCAATGCTCGATTCGAATCGGCGTCAATGCGGGAAGCCTAGAGCGCGATCTTCTGGAGAAATATGGGGAACCCTGTCCTGAGGCTATGGTCGAGAGCGGGCTAGATCATATCAAGATCCTCCAGGATAACGATTTCCACGAGTTCAAGATAAGCTGCAAGGCGTCAGATGTCTTTTTGGCAGCGGCGGCCTATCAGCAGTTGGCGGATGCTACCGATGCACCGATTCATCTGGGCATTACCGAGGCTGGCGGACTGATGTCGGGTACCATCAAATCAGCAATCGGGCTGGGCAATCTCTTGTGGATGGGAATTGGGGACACGATCCGAGTGAGCCTGTCGGCTGATCCCGTGGAGGAGATCAAAGTCGGCTATGAGATTCTCAAGAGTCTCGGACTTCGGCATCGCGGGGTTAATATCATTTCATGCCCGTCCTGCGCGCGGCAGGGGTTTGATGTGATCAAAACCGTTGAAATCCTTGAAAAACGACTGGAACATATCAAGACGCCGATGAGCCTTTCGATCATCGGTTGTGTTGTGAACGGGCCGGGCGAAGCGCTGATGACGGATGTTGGTTTCACTGGCGGTGGCGCCGGCTCAGGCATGGTCTATCTGGCTGGCAAACAGAGCCACAAGCTGTCGAACGAAGAGATGATCGACCATATCGTTGAGCAAGTGGAGACCCGCGCAGCCCAGATCGACGCAGAGAACGCAGACTAGCTGCCTAGTCTTCCCGCGAGTCGCGGAGGGCTTGAACTTGGCTGCGCATCTCGTCGAGAGGAAGGTAGCCACGCAGCAGTTGATCGCCCATGATGAACGTCGGGGTTCCGGTGATCTGGAGCTGACTCGCAAGTCGGTGGTTCGCATTGATGATCGCTGCCGTTCGTTCTGAGAGCATTTCGTCGGAAATGGCGGCAGGATCCAGACTGAAAGCTTCTGCGAGGCGTTCTAAAGTCTCCGGGACTGCGTCGGCCCGCATCGTGATCAATGCATCGTGTATGTCTTTGTAGGTATCATCCCCGTACAGTTCCTTCACCGCGATTGCGAATTGCGAGGAGAGGATGGATTGCTCGCCGAGGATCGGGAATTCCTTCAGGATTAGGCGGATGTTGCCGTCCGACGCCACGAGCTCTTCGACCTCGGGGTGGGCCTGACGGCAATAGCCACAGCGATAGTCCGTGAATTCGACGAGGGTCACGTCGCCTTCGGGATTTCCACCGACCCACGAATGGCCGTCATCAAAGATTGATTCCGACAGGAATTCCAGTGCGGCGGCCTCGTTCGCCCGCGCGGCCTCTGCCTGACGCTGTTCCAGAACGGCGATTGCTTCCATGAGAACCTCCGGGTTTTCAAGAAGGTAATCGCGGACCTCTGATCTGAATTCCGCCCGTTCGCTATCGCTCATATCGCTCAGGTCCAGCGCAGCGGCGGTATGCGCGCCAACAAACAGAAGAAACCATGCAGCGAAGATGCGGGAGACAGTCATTTTGAAGTCCTTGTTCCGTGTCCGCTTTGACAGATCATAACTCTCCCATGTTGCCAACCCACGGTCGTGTGATCTGGGTGGTTTTCCATGCCGTGGCATTGACCGGAAGCCTGCGAGCAGGCAGATCAATGCAGGAAAAGTCGAGCAACGGATGAGAAGGAGAGGCAATGCGCCGTTCGCGCCGTGGAGATTTGGATCCATTCATCGTGATGGATGTGGTTGAGGCCGCGCGAAAAGTCGAGGCGCAGGGCCGTCGCGTGATCCACATGGAGGTCGGACAGCCCGGAACGGGGGCGCCGCAGGAGGCCGTCAAAAGATTGCAGCAGGATTTAGCAGCCGATCCGCTGGGATATACTGTCTCGCTTGGTTTGCCTGCGCTTCGCGAACGGATCGCGCGGCTCTATGGCGAATGGTACGATGTCGATCTTGATCCCGCTCGCGTGGTGATCACAAGCGGGGCATCAGGTGGGTTTCTCCTCGCCTTTACGGCTCTTTTCGACGGCGGAGCGCGCGTCGGTCTTGGCGCGCCTTGTTATCCGTCGTATCGCCAGATTCTGAAGGGGCTAGGCCATGAGCCGGTTGTGCTACGCACCCGCAGGGAGGCTCGTTTCCAGCCTGTCCCGAGGGATGTGAAAGAACATCGGCTGGACGGCTTAATCGTAGCGTCGCCTGCGAATCCAACCGGAACGATGCTGGGGCAGAGCGAACTGGCTGACTTGAGCGCAGCGTGCAACGATGCGGACGCGTCGCTTATCTCAGACGAGATTTACCATGGTATTGAATATGAGGCTCCGGCCGTTACCGCGCTTTCGGCGACTGATAATGTCTATGTGATAAATTCGTTTTCGAAATATTTCAGCATGACTGGATGGCGCATCGGGTGGATGGTCGTCCCGCCCGATCATGTGCGGACGGTCGAACGGATTGCGCAGAACCTATTTATTTGCGCCCCGCATGCGGCGCAAAAACTGGCGCTCTATGCGATGGACTGTGGCGATGAACTTCGTAAGAATCTCGATGTTTATCGCGAGAACCGGGCCCTGATGTTGGAAGGGCTACCGAAAGCCGGATTCGACAAGATCGCGCCGCCGGACGGGGCATTCTATGTCTATGCGGATGTGAGCGGGCTGTGCGACGACAGTCGTGATTTTGCGAGCGAATTGCTAGAGAAGGCCGGGGTGGCAGTCACGCCCGGTCTGGATTTCGATCCCGATGAGGGGCATCGATGGATGCGATTCTCATATGCGCGGGCAACGGCCGATATCGAAGAGGGGCTAAGCCGCCTCGCAGCCTATATGAAAGAGCGCGTCCGGTGAACTGGTTGGTTTCAGTGTGCGCCGTTTTGCTCGGCCTTTTCATTGGCTCGCAGTCGAATGCGCAGGATTTCTCTGCACTTGCACGTCTTGATGGCGTCGCCAGCTCTATTCGTGACACGCGGGGTGGCGTGAGCGTGTCGCTGAGACTGAGCCAGGTTGTTCCCTATCGGGTGTTTACCCTTGATGAACCTCGACGGGTGATCATTGACTTCAAGGAGGTCGATTTCGGCTCTGTCCGCCCAACGGATGTGCTGCGTGGCTCGAAAATCGCGAGGCTTCGGATGGGATCCTTTCGCCCGGGTTGGAGCCGGCTCGTCGCGGATCTGACTGAGCCGATTGTCTTGGAAACTGCAGAGATGTCGCAGGCCTCAGATGGCCGTTACGCCGAGTTGGTCATCTTTTTTCGGGATGCGTCCCCCGATGAATTCGCATCGTTGGCCGGTGCCCCCCCAGAGACAAATGAGTGGACTGCGGAGCCAGTGATTTCTGCGCAGCCCCAGGTGACGGGGACGGAGAACATCGTGATTGCGATAGATCCCGGTCATGGTGGAGTTGATCCGGGTGCCGTGCGGGACGGCGTCGTGGAAGCGGAAATCATGCTGGAGCTTGCGAGGGAAGTTGTTGACGCGGTCAATCGGTCAGGAGCGGGTCTGCAGGCTGTACTCACGAGGACGGCCGATCAGTTCGTGTCACTTGACGAGCGGATGACAATCGCACGGGCATCAGGTGCGCGGGCGCTTGTATCGCTACATGCGGATGCACTCGAAGGGGGAGGGGCATCGGGCGCGTCTGTCTATACGCTCACCGAGGAGGCTGAGGATCGCGCAGCGGAACGAATGGCGGAGCGGCATGGGCGGGGGGATCTGCTTTCAGGGCTGGATTTAAGCGGGCAGGATGATCAGGTCGCGACTGCACTGATGGATTTGGCGCGGTTGGAAACCGGACCGGCGAGTGATCGACTGGCTGAGAGTCTTATCACGACTTTTGCTGACGTAGGTGTCCGGCTGAACAATCGTCCGAGGCGGGAAGCCGGATTGGCGGTCTTGCGCTCTCCCGACTTTGCTTCGGTCTTGTTGGAAGTCGGTTTCCTTTCCAACGAGGAAGACCGTGAAATGCTTGCGAGTGAGGATTCTCGAATTCCGTTGGTCGCTGCACTTGTGGTCGCGTTGCGGCGGTGGGCGGAGGCCGAGGCCGCACTGGCGCCACTACACCGGAAATAGTGTTGCCTTGATGACGGCAAATTGTAGCCGAATACGCCGCTTCCGGTTTTGACCCTCATGGTATGGCACCCTATAAGCGAAACATCCTAAGCTGAGGCCGAGCTGTGCTGCGTCTGATCCTGTCTTTTTTCGGTGGAATCTTCTCCATGCTGACACTCGGCATGGTTCTGGGTGCGGTGTCTTTGGGGGCCGTGTTCTATATGTATGGCAAGGATTTGCCATCCTACGCCACACTGTCGCAATACACGCCTAAGATGATCAGCCGGATCTACTCTGGAGAGGGGCAGATTATCGACGAATTTGCGGTCGAACGCCGCTTATTCACGCCTGCAGAAGAAATTCCGGATGTGGTCAAACAGGCGTTCATATCGGCGGAGGATAAAAACTTTTACGAGCACAAAGGCTACGACGCTCGCGGTATGGTGGCTGCGTTTGTCGATGCAGTTGAGTCGCGAGGGCGCGATTTGAGAGGGGCATCGACCATCACTCAACAGGTGATGAAAAACTTCCTGCTCGACAGCTCGGTTACTGCCGAGCGCAAGATCAAAGAACTGATCCTTGCCGTGCGTATCGAAGGTGCGATGCCGAAGGAAAAGATCCTTGAGTTGTATCTCAACGAAATCTTTTTGGGGCAGAACTCATACGGCGTGACGGCTGCGGCCTTGACCTATTTTAACAAACCATTGAGCGAGTTGACGCCGGGTGAGGCGGCCTATCTGGCATCCCTTCCCAAGAGCCCGTCCAACCGACACCCTGTGCGGAACCGAGATACGGCGATCTTCTGGCGGAACAATACGCTGCGGGAGATGTTTGAAAACGGGTATATTGACGAGGCAACCTACAAAGCTGAATCCGAGGGGCCGTTGCTGACAGTGCAGAGTGGCGACTACGAGAGCTTCCGGTCCGCTTTGCCTCCTCGTGACTATTTCACAGATGAAATTCGCCGTCAGCTAAGCCAGAACTTCGGGGAAGAGGAGTTTTTCTCCGGTGGCTTGTCGATCCGCGCGACGATTGACCCTGATTTGCAGGTAAGGGCGGCGCATGCCCTGCAACGAGCGCTTGAGAAGTATGATCGTGGCCTGGGCGAATGGCGCGGAACGGACGAGCAGATCGCGTCTGACCGGCTCAGCGACGAACAAAGCTGGCGTGAAGCGCTGGCCGATCTGAGCCTCCCTCGCGACATCACATTGGATAATCGCTGGCATTTAGCGGTTGTTCTGGATGTGCAGGGCGATGAGGCAAGTCTGGGTATCGAGGGCGTCGAGGCGGGGGCTTTTGAGCCGTGGACCGTTCCGGCTCGTGATCTCGACTGGGCCGAAGGTGGTCTGCGCGGCAACCTTTCGGTCGGGGATGTGGTGCATGTCCGGCAAATTACATCTGACGAGGACGGGTCGTTCGTGCGCTGGTCGCTTCGGCAGGTGCCGGAAGCGCAGGGCGGCTTCATGGCGATGGACGTGAATACCGGCCGTGTGCTGGCGATGCAGGGCGGGTTTTCCTATCAGCATTCAGTATTCAATCGCACGACGCAGGCAATGCGCCAGCCCGGGTCGGCATTCAAACCGTTTGTTTATGCCTCGGCGCTCGACAGCGGATACTCGCCAGCAACGATCATCGTAGATGCGCCGATTGAAATTGACACGCCAGAAGGACTGTGGCGGCCACAAAACGCGTCAAACCAATACTATGGCCCGACCCCTCTTCGCACAGGGATCGAGCGTTCCAGAAACCTGATGACAATCCGGCTTGCACAGGAAGTCGGACTGGATGTGATCGCCGAATACGCGGAACGCTTTGGTGTCTATGACAACATGAACCAGTTCCTTTCCTCGTCACTGGGCGCAGAGGAGACCACTTTGTTCCGGGTCGTCGCCGCCTATGCGATGTTTGCAAATGGAGGAGAGCGGGTAGAGCCTACGCTGGTCGATCGTGTTCAGGATCGCTACGGCAAGACCGTATACCGGCATGATCCACGCGATTGTCTGGATTGCGGGCGCTTGGATATCCGCGATGGCGTGGGGCCGCGCATTCAAACAAACCGGCAGCGGATCATGGATGATGTCACGGCCTATCAGTTGACGTCTATGATGCAGGGCGTGGTTGACCGGGGCACGGCGAGTGGTGCTGTCAACTTGCCTGTTCCAATCGCGGGCAAGACGGGTACGACGAATGATGCAAAAGACGTCTGGTTCGTCGGCTTTTCATCCGACATCGTCGCGGGCTGCTATATCGGTTATGATGTTCCTCGCGGATTGGGGCGGGGCGCATCGGGAGGTGCGATTTGTGCGCCTGTATTCAACGAATTCATGACGGATGCGATTGAACGTTTCGGTGGAGGGCCGTTCAACGTGCCGGAGGAATGCCGGTTTATCAAGATCGATCGCTTTACGGGTGCGCGACTTCCTGACGATGCCGAAGGTGACTACGTGGTCTCGGAGTGTTTCCGCGAAGGCGAGGAGCCGGTCTTTGGGATCGCGTTCGATGGTGGCTTTGCGATGACCGAGAATCTGCCGCTGGTGGATGAAATCCCAGAATTCAGCCGCAATGTGCTGACATCGACGGGAGATACCGCGACAGTCGGTCCGAAGGCATCCTATGGAACGCTTTCGTCTGGCGGACTCTACTGACAGCGACTTGCTCCGCCCCTTGGGGCGGGATATGACCCGACTGCACCGCACAAAAGCTTGTGCGTGATAAGGAATGGACCAGACGAATGCGCGCCGAGACACAAAATATCGTATCTGCGATTGAGAAATCGCTGGGGCTTCTTGCTCAGCGGATGGATTGGGAAACCGCGCAGTATCGGCTGGAAGAATTCAATGCCCGTGTTGAAGACCCGAACCTTTGGAATGATCCCGAGGCTGCCCAAAAACTGATGCGGGAGCGTCAGATGCTGGTCGACGCGATCGGCGGCTACGAGTCGATACAGCAGGAGCTGAGCGATAATGTAGAGCTGATCGAGCTTGGCGAGATGGAGGGCGACGAGGAGGTCGTCAAAGAGGCGGAGAGCGCACTGAAGGCGCTGAAAGAAAAGGCGGGCCAGAAAGAGATTGAGGCCTTGCTCGATGGCGAGGCCGACGGCAACGATACGTTCCTTGAGATCAATTCGGGCGCGGGTGGAACCGAGAGCTGCGATTGGGCGTCAATGCTTGCGCGAATGTATGTGCGGTGGGCGGAAAAGCACGGCTATAAGGTCGAACTGCAGTCCGAAAGCCCGGGTGAAGAGGCGGGTATCAAATCCGCTGCATATAAGATTAGCGGACCCAATGCCTATGGCTGGTTGAAATCCGAAAGTGGCGTGCATCGGCTGGTGCGTATCTCTCCCTATGACAGTTCGGCGCGTCGGCATACGTCGTTCAGCTCTGTCTGGGTGTATCCGGTGGTGGATGATAATATCGAGATCGAGGTAAATCCGTCCGATATCCGTCTGGATACCTACCGTTCGTCAGGTGCCGGCGGTCAGCACGTCAATACAACCGACTCGGCTGTTCGGATTACCCATATTCCGACCGGCATCGTCGTGACCTCTTCTGAGAAGTCACAGCACCAGAACCGAGACATTGCAATGAAGGCGCTGAAGTCGCGCTTGTACCAGATGGAACTCGACAGGCGGAACGCTGCCATCAACGAGGCTCATGAAGCAAAGGGCGAGGCCGGCTGGGGAAACCAGATCCGTACATATGTGCTTCAACCTTATCAGATGGAGAAAGACCTTCGCACGGGATTCGAAACCTCTGATACGCAAGGTGTTCTGGATGGGGATCTGGATGGGCTAATGGCAGCTACTCTTGCGCATGGCGCCTCAGGAAAGAGCCGCGCCGAAGCGACAGCCGAGGACTAGTACGGCCCGCGCCTAAACGTTGACAGATGACGGTTCTCCGGTCCTGATAGGGGCAGGAGGAGCCTATATGACTGACACATTGCCCACCGATGGCCCGCCGCCCGCTTCTCCCGTGCCCGAGATCGGTCATCTGACCCTAAGAGAGCTCTTTACGGTTCTTAAATGTGGAATGGATGACTTCCGCGCCGCGCCGCAGTTTGGGCTGTTTTTCTCTGCGATATACGTGCTGGGCGGTTTCCTGATGGTGTGGCTCAGCGCCGGTCACGTGACGTGGGTTCTGGCAACATCGCTCGGATTTCCTTTGGCGGCACCATTCGCGGCGGTGGGTCTTTATGAGGTCAGTCGGAGGCGGGAAGCCGGTTTACCATTGATTTGGAGCGAGATTCTGGGTGTCGTATGGAACGAACGTACGCGTCAGGTGCCCTGGATCGGCGCAGTGATTGTCCTTTATTTTCTGTTTTGGACGTTCCTTGCCCATATGATTTTCGCGCTGATGATGGGCCTATCGACGCTGACGAATATCTCGTCGGGTCTGGACGCTTTTTTGACCAGTGAAGGCCTTCGCATGATTGCGGTCGAGGTCGTTATCGGTGCGGCTCTCGCGATATTGCTCTTTGCATTGACGGTGGTGAGTTTGCCGCTGGTCCTCGAGAAAGAGATTGATTTTGTGACTGCAATGTTACTGAGCCTGCAGGCGTTCAGGGCCAATCTGTTCGTAATGTCGGTCTGGGCAACTGTGATTGCAGTGCTGACATTGGTTGCAATGGTGCCTTGGTTCTTGGGGTTGATCGTCGTGTTGCCGGTGCTGGGTCACGCGACATGGCATCTCTATCGAAGGGTTCTATACGATACTCAATAAAAAATCCCGCAGAGGCATGAGCCAATGCGGGATCTAAACCGTCAGTCCAAAGAAATCAGGCTTCCCCGGTCGCTTTCTCGGGGGCAGGGGCTTTTGCCGCTTTCGCGCCATTGCCCGTTAGCGGATCGTCATGGCGTTGCACCGAGCCTTCGAAATGCGCGCCGCTTTCGATGGCGATCGTCTTGTGGATGATGTCGCCCTCGACACGTGCGGTCGAGGTCAGGCGGACCTTGAGCCCGCGAACACGGCCAACAATACGCCCGTGAATCACGACATCATCGGCAACACATTCGCCCTTGACGGTTGCGGTTTCGCCAATCGTCAGAAGGTGTGCATGAATGTCACCTTCGACCTGACCTTCGATCTGGATATCGCCTGAGGTCCGCAGGTTTCCCTTGACCGTCAGGTCAGAGGAGAGGACCGATGCCGGTGGTTTGGCCTTGGGCGCGGGCGATGCGTAGTCGCTGGCAGGTTTCGGTGCGTCGCTTGCCGGTGTGGCTGGTGCGGCGGGTTTGGTTTCGGTGGCTTTTGCCGCCGGTTCGTTGATTTTGCTCTTAGAAAACATCTCTTCCAGCTCTTATGAATGTCATCGGATTGACAGGGTTACCGTTCACGCGGATCTCGTAGTGGAGATGCGGCCCTGTGGACCTACCAGAATTCCCCATATCACCTATCCTGTCCCCGCGCGAGACCCTTTGGCCGACTTTCACGCGGATCGCATTCAGATGGGCATAGCGGGTCTCGATCCCGAAAGAGTGCCGGATCTTTATCAGGCGGCCATAGCCGGATAGCCAGCCCGCATAGGTTATCACACCATCTGCGGTTGCATAAACCGGCGTGCCCGTCGGTGCGGCAAAGTCCGATCCAGCGTGCAATCGACCCCAGCGCTGCCCGAAGCCCGATGTAAAGCGATATGCGTCGAATACCGGCATTGCGAACGGCGCACGGTCGGCGGCGATGCGATACATATTGATCCGGTCCATCGACTCCAGAATCGTATTCATTCGCAGTTCGTCAGGGCTTGGTTCCCCGCCGCGGGTGGACATTTGAAACATCAACTCAGGTCCACCGAGGCCCGAATATCCAGCACGAACCTGATCGATGAGTTGATCGGGATTCATTCCGGCCGCGCGGAACATGTTGTCCAATGGCTCCACGGACACCAGCATGGCCTCTTCGAGCTGACGGAAGATCGCATCGTTCCGCTCCTCCATGAGGCGCATTTCCAGCTCCAACTCTTCGGCCTGAGCGAGTGCGTAGGCTGCGTCTTCTGCCATCTGGTCGCGCTCGGCGGCCGTTTTCGCCAGAGCATCTGCCAATATGTCAACAGTATCGACGATTTCTCCGTCGGGAGAGGCGTCTGCGGTCACGATCTCACCGGACTCGAGGCTTGAACGAAGAGCGGCAAGCTCCTCTCTTGCAGTCTCGCGGTCTTCCATGACACGGCCAAGTGAGGCGCGGATCGTGCTGATCGCGGCTTCGAGTTCGCGACGCTTGGCTTCGGAGGCGAGGAGTTCGGTCTGCATTGCCGAAATCTGCCCCATCGCGGCCGAGAACCGCTCCTGGAAGGCGGATGCTTCAGCCGCCCGCGTATCGCGTTCGTTTGACATGGCGTTCAGACGATCTTCGTAGATCAACTGATCCCGCTCGGCCTGTGCGCGAAAGTTGCCCGCGCCAATGCTGTCCATGACGATGATGGCCGTCGCGATGATCGTCCAGGCAATGACGAGACAGCCGATTGCCCATACAAGAAGCTGTGTCTCGGAAGCGAGGCGGATGTATCGCGTTTCGTCATCGGTTCGCAGGAAGATACGCCGCTCGGGGAGCCGCTTTTCCAAGGTTGAGTGAAAGCGATGTAGCAGTCTTGATCGCAACCGACCGATGTCCCGTCCCTGTGAGCGAAAATGGCGCGCGGCCAGATCTTTCCCGTGATGTTTCTAATGCATGGTGATCAATGGCTGCAAGTGCCAAGGGCGGCGGGCGGAACCTTCGTGTTCAATGATTGCGACGGTCGGCAGGGTTTTGCCGATTCTAGCGGTTCTTCAGGGTGCTCTCGGCGAGGGGCCAGTAGAAATCGGGTGGTAGCCCGGCTTCGGCGCGTTTTTCCTCGTTGAAAGGAGGCTTGAGTGCGCCGTGGAAATATTTTTGTACGAGTGCGTGAAAGGCGTCTTTCGGGTCCAGATCATGGCGTCCGCACAAAAAATGAAACCATTTAGACCCATAGGCGACGTGGTGCACCTCTTCGGAGTAGATCACTTCCAGTGCGGCCACGGCTTTGTCCTGCGACGCTTTTCTGAAAATTTCGATCATTCCGGGCGTCACGTCTAAGCCTCGGGCCTCTAGCACCATAGGAACTACTGCCAGACGGCCCATAAGGTCGTTTTTTGTATCCTCTGCCGCACGCCACATGCCCGCATGGGCGGGAAGGGCACCGTAATGGCTCCCGATGTCGTTGAGACAATCGCAGACCAGATTGAAATGTTTTGACTCTTCATCTGCCGCACGCACCCAATCGTCGAAAAAACCGATCGGCATAGGCGTATCGGAGAAGCGGGCAATTATATCCCAATGAAGATCGACGGCATTCAACTCGATGTGCGCGACCGCATGGAGGATTGCAGTGCGGCCTTCGAGCGTGCCGGGCCTCCGGCGCGGTACATCGCGAGGGTCGAGGAGAACAGGTTTGACTGGGCGCGCAGGCGCGTCTGGTGGCGCGGAAATGCCAATCTCCAGAGGCCTACCCTGTTCGCGGCTTTCAAGCCAACGTCTGGCGGTCTCGCGGGATAAGGCAGTCTTTTCCCTCCCTTCTGCAGTACACAGAATATCCGTGGCAAGTTCAGCAAGCGATTTTGTCATGCAAAGGTGATTGCCCGTCGAACCGAAGGATGCAACCGCCAAGCGCTATGATGCTTCCTGAATTACCGACAGTACATCATCCACATGGCCTGCCACTTTTACTTTGCGCCAAATCTTCGCCAGTTTGCCGTTCTCGTCGATCAGGAATGTAGCCCGCTCGATGCCCATATATGTTTTTCCATACATGTTCTTTTCCACCCAGACACCGAAGTCCTCACAGGTTGTGGCGTCTGCGTCGGACAGTAGAGCGATAGACAGATTGTGCTTGTCCCGAAATTTTTCGTGCTTTGCCACGGTATCTTTGGAGATGCCGAGAACAGTGACGTCGAGTTCGTCGAATTTGGCGGCTGCTTCTGTGAAGCCAATCGCCTCTTTCGTGCAGCCCGGTGTGTCATCTTTGGGGTAGAAGTAGACAACGATCTTTCGGCCCAGAAAATCCGAGAGCGATACCTCGCCGCCACCGTCGCGGGGTAGAGTAAAATGCGGAGCCTCTTGCCCGATCTCGAGTTGTCGTGTCATGGGGTGTCCCTTTCGCTGTGGCATTTTCTGTTCGGAATTTGTTTTAGTCTGTGCGTCGCCAGTTTAAAGGGGGGAGGAGGAACATCGCCCGCGAAAGGCCAATGGTGGAGCAAGAACAGTCGGTAGAGCAGACGGAGCGTGCGCCGGAGAACGAGGCCGAGGGCTGGGCCCGTCCGCGAAAACGCCGCGCGCCATACAGCCTACGCATCGTGTTTTTCAGCCTTCTATTGTTCCCGCTCGTTTTCGGAGCTGTGCTGCTTCTTTCTTTGATCGATCGCGAGGTCGCCGCGCCCAGTTGGATTGCTAATCAAATTAGTCGCGAAGCAGGCGAAATGCTTGGTGGCGGATCGCTCCGATTTGACGGCATGACTTTGACTTTGGGTCGGGATTTGCATCCGAAAATCGCGATGAAGCAGGTCGTTATTCAGGATTCCGAAGGCGCTGTCATCGTGCGTGTTCCAAAAATCGAGGTGGGTGTTTCTCCACGGGGATTGGTTCTTGCTCGGTCCATACTGGTTCAGCAAGTCAATTTGACGGGTATGCAGATCCTTGTGCGTCGAGAGGGCGATGGTGGGGTCGCGGTCGCGTTTGAGCTGGGAACCGGTTCGGTCGGCGAGGCGGAGAGCTTTGCGGGGCTTCTCGACCAACTGGATGCCTCATTCGCTCGTTCGGCACTTGCGGCGCTAGAGTTCGTGCGCGCAGACGGCCTGATCATCAATTACGAGGACGCGCTGTCGCAACGGAATTGGACACTGGATGGTGGTCAGGTCTTGCTAGAAAATTCGGGCCAGGGTGTGTCATTGGACGTGCGGGCCGCCCTTTTATCTGGACGAGACTATGTCAGCGAGATCGCATTTCAATTTGATAGTGATCGGCAAAGTGGCGAGCGAGCGATTGCGGTGGATCTACGCGATGTGGTCGCCGCCGATCTTTCGACCCAGCTTGCTGCATTAAGCTGGTTGAGCGTACTGGATGCTCCGCTGAGTGGGGCATTGCGGACTTCGGTGCTGCCGGGTGGGCAACTCGGGGCGCTTAGCGCTACTCTCGATCTTGGTGCAGGTGTCATTGATGCAGGTGGCGGGGGGCGGATTGTTCCGTTTCACGGGGCAAAGGCCTATGTGACATTTGACCCTCAGAAAAATACTCTAGTTTTTGATACGCTGACCGCGCAAAGCCCATTCGGTAACATCGTTGCGTCTGGGCGGGCGCAGTTGGAAAACGTTTCCGGCGCACTTCCTGAAGAAATACTCGGATATCTAGAGGTTTCGGAACTCGTGCTGCCAAGTGATTTTCTGTGGCAGACGCCACCGGCGATTGAGGGTGCGACCGCTTCGTTCCGGCTGAAAGTGAAGCCATTTTCACTCGAGGTCGGGCGAGTTTCTTTGACATCAGGGGATACAGTTCTGTCGGGTGGCATTGATGTTGAGGCCAAGGTGGAAGGCTGGTCGGTGTCGGTGGATGCAACAACTGACTTAGTTTCACATTACCAAGCCATGAGCTTGTGGCCGGAAGGTTTCTTGCCAATCACCCGTCGGTGGCTTGCGAATAATATCTTACAGGGTGAGGCGCAGGACTTTTCGTTGAGCCTACGTAAAGAGCCGAAAGAGCGTGTGAATGTCGGGCTGAGTTTCGATTTTGACGCAGCGGCACTTCAGCCGCTGGGGCATCTCCCTGTGATCGAAGGCGCATCTGGGCGCGTGGCGCTTCTGAATGGTGCACTGTCGGTCGGAGTTGATACCGCAGCGATGCGAAGCCCCACTGCCGGACGAGTGGAATTGGGGGGTGTCGGATTCTTTATCGAAGATATTTTTGAGAGCCCTGCTGTCGCCAATCTGGACTTCAACGTTGATGGAACGTCGACGGCCGTCCTTTCGATCATCGATGAACCGCCGTGGGGCTATGTCGCGCGGGCGGGTCTCGAACCGGATGTATTAGATGGTATGGTCGAAGGGAATGTTCGCGTTCGTTTCCCGCTCAAGGCTCCGCCCTATACTTCCGATGACATTGATATTGCCGTTTCTGCGCGTGCGCGGGATGTCAGGACAAGCAAGATCGTAGAAGGCAGGCTGCTGACTGCTTCGCAACTGGACGTTTCGGTTAAAGATCGAACATTGCAGATTTCAGGGCCTGGGCTTTTGGATGGTATTCCGTTGACGCTCTCGGTTGCGTCGGATCTCGGACCAACTGCGCGACCGGACATCCATGCTGAATTCGATCTAACACCGCAAACTCTTGATGTTTTCAATATTCGGCTCGACGGAATTAATGTTTCTGGGCGAGCGAATGGGCATCTGGAGATTGAACAGGCTTCCGATGGACGGCGTGCTGTCGTCACTTCTGACTTGATGGGCTTGTCGTTGGATGCACCTGCGCTGCAATGGCGGAAGTCGCCTGACGAAGCGGGTGATCTCCGCGTTGACATCGCACTCGACCGAGGGCGCCTGGATGTCCCGCTCATCGCGTTTGCGAGTAACGGTATCAGGCTCGAGGGGCTCGCACGTGCGAATGATGAGGGTCAGACCGAAGTTCGCTTTGACACCGCGACAATGCGCGATGTCGGCGATACAACATTACGCATCACAACGGCCGATCAAGGCGCCCCGCCGCGTTTCCGTGTTGAGGGCGGCTGGTTCAATTTGCAGCATTTCATCAACGGGCAGTCGGAAGCGGCCGGCCTGACGCCTCCTATCGACCTTGCCGTCGACGAAATGTGGGTTACGGACGACATATTCCTCAGCGATTTCCGGGGGGCACTGGCAGGCGGAACTGGGATCTCCGGCCGTTTCACGGGGCGTCTGAATGGCTCCGCGCCGCTGCAGGGGACGATTAGTCCCGCCGAAGGCGGGAGTGCAATCCGCATACAGGCGAATGATGCCGGGGGCGTCATCACGGCGATGGGGTTGCTAGAGCGGGCATCAGGAGGCGATCTGCTGGTACGCTTGCTACCGGGGCGGAATGGAGCCCAATTCGAGGGCCAAATCGAGATCGACGATTTACGCGTGGTTGGGGCCTCGGCGCTGGCTGAATTGCTCGATGCGATCTCCGTGGTCGGATTGCTGCAACAACTTGACGGTCAGGGCATTCTATTTACCTCGGTCAACGGGGATTTCACGATCTGGCCCGATCGTATCGTAGTTCATCAACCGTCCAATGCGACTGGCCCCGGATTGGGGCTTTCGATGGATGGGGTATATTTGATTGAAACCGGAGAGATGGATTTTCAGGGCGTGATCTCGCCACTCTACCTTTTTAATGGTCTGGGAGCTGTGGTATCTCGACCCGGTGAAGGATTGATCGGGTTCAATTATCGCCTGACCGGCGAAAAGGACGCGCGATCCGTGGGCATCAATCCTCTATCAGTCTTGACACCCGGCATATTTCGAGACCTTTTCCGCTCGCCGTCCGCGGCAACATCTGCAGAGTGATATCCGGAGAAAATCTTTGAAACTCAGTGAGTTTGATTTTGACTTACCTGACGATCTGATCGCAACACGGCCTGCAAAGCCGCGCAGTTCCGCGCGTTTGCTGGTCGCTGGACCGGATGACATACTGGATTTGAAGGTCAGTGATTTGCCATCTCTGTTGCGGGCAGGGGATCGCCTCGTTTTAAATGACACCAAGGTTATTCCGGCCCGTATGTCCGGTGTGCGTCGTCGAGACGCGGCTGACGGCCCAACGGAAGCACGGATCGAAGTTACTCTGCTTGAGCCGAAGGCGGATGGTACCTGGAGCGCGCTGATCAAACCGCTGAAAAAGATCCGTGATGGAGAAGTTATTTCATTTCGCGATGGGTTTGAGGCGCTTCTGGAGCGCCGAGGAGACGGGCAGGGGTTTTTGCGGTTCAATGTCGATGGTGATGCGTTTGATGCTGCGCTTGAAGATGTTGGCGCGATGCCGTTGCCTCCATACATCGCGACTAAACGCGCAGCGGATGAAGCGGATAAGGTCGACTATCAGACAATCTGGGCGCGGCAGTCCGGCGCGGTTGCCGCGCCGACGGCATCCTTGCATTTTGACGCAGCCTTGCTTGACACGCTGAAGGCGGCGGGCGTCGGTTTCTCGTTTGTAACCCTCCATGTAGGGGCGGGCACTTTTCTACCGGTCAAGGTAGATGATATTTCCCAACACAAGATGCATTCGGAGTGGGGGAGCGTGAGCGCTGAGGCGGCAGAGGAAATCAATCAGACCCGACGCTCAGGAGGGCGTGTTATTCCCGTCGGAACAACGGCACTGCGTCTTGTCGAAAGCGCCGCGAAAGACGGCGAATTGCAGGAATGGTCTGGCGACACGGATATTTTTATCAAGCCGGGATTCCAGTTTCAGATTGCGGACGGTCTGATGACTAACTTCCATTTGCCGAAGTCGACACTGATGATGCTGGTTTCGGCAATTATGGGAGTGGAGCGCATTCGCACGATCTATGATCACGCCATAGCAGAAAGGTATCGCTTTTTTTCCTATGGTGATGCGTCTCTTCTGCTGCCGTCTGGATCCCAAAATTGACCCTAAACGCGGCACCTGGCTGAATTGGACGCAAATAGTCGGTCATTGGCCTCGAAATTCTGAATAATGGTCCATAGGCTCCGGCCGAAGGACGAAAGGTTTTTGCAATGCTACAGGTACTCAGCAGCTCGTGGGCGCTCCTCTTGGGAATGTTCATGCTGATGATCGGGAACGGTCTTCAGGGAACTCTTCTCGGCGTCAGAGGGGAAATCGAGGGATTTTCGACTTTTTCGATGTCGATCATCATGTCAGCCTATTTCGTCGGCTTCTTGTTTGCTTCGCGGATGGTGCCGGAAATGATCCGCAGGGTTGGCCATGTGCGCGTCTTTGCTGCGCTGGGGTCAACGATCTCGGCAGTGCTGATCCTTTATCCTGCGCTGACGGAACCTTGGGCATGGGTGATCGGACGCGTTGTGATCGGTTTTTGCTTTTGCGGTGTCTATGTCACGGCTGAAAGCTGGCTCAACAATGCAGCCAACAACGAAACCCGGGGCAAGGCGCTGTCCCTTTACATGATTGTGCAGATGGCCGGGATCGTGTTGGCCCAGTATATTCTGGTGCTTGGGGACGTGGATGGATTCATTCTGTTTATCATACCATCGGTGCTGGTGTCGCTGGCATTTGCTCCGATTCTTCTGTCTGTGCGTCCGACGCCGGCTTTCGAAACCACCAAGCCGCTATCTCTGAAAGACTTGATTGCAGCATCGCCGCTGGCTTGCATGGGAATGTTCATCCTTGGCGGGGTCTTTGCCGCCCAGTTCGGTATGTCGGCCGTCTACGGCACGCGGGTGGGGCTATCGATCGGCCAGATTTCGTTCATGGTATCGATGATCTACATTGCGGCGCTGCTTGCCCAGTATCCGATTGGCTGGCTGTCTGATCGTATGGACCGGCGTATTCTGATCCTCGCGACGTCCGCTGTTGGTGCTGTCGGCGCGATCGTGGCGTTGCTTGGTGGCAACAGTTTTGCGCTGATCGTTGCGGGTGCGGCGGTGATGGGCGCAACGTCCAATCCGCTATATGCGCTGCTGATAGCCTATGCGAATGACTACCTTGAGCATGAGGACATGGCGGCGGCCTCAGCCGGTCTACTTTTCATCAACGGAGTAGGTGCGGTCGCAGGGCCACTCATTGTTGGCTGGTTCATGGAAATGCTGGGCCCGCAGGGGTTTTGGGTCTATGTGGGCGCCCTCATGTTTGGCCTCACTGTTTATGGCCTCTGGCGGATGATGCGGCGCCCAAGTCGAGCGACTGTTGGGGACAGTGTGTCCTATGCACCAGTACTGGCGAATGCATCGCCTATCGCGGTGGAAGTTGCCCAAGAAGTCTACATTGATGCGGAACTGGAGGAACAAAATGTCGCCGAAGGGACAAATGATGGTTGATCCGTCCGGAATCGTCTGTCACCGTTTTGTTAACCTGGGGTAAACAGGCAAGGAGCAGGGGCGATGGCGCAGCCCGAAGAAATCCTGAGCTTTTGGCTCGACGAAGTTGAACCCAGTGCTTGGTATAATTCAAATAATGAGCTGGACGAGAAGATCCGCACTCATTTTGAAAAAACCTGGCACGAAGCAATGGAAGGTGCTTTCGGCCTCTGGCTCACGTATCCTTCCGGCACGCTTGCGTATATCATTCTGACAGACCAGTTTCCCAGGAACATGTTCCGCGGTGACAGACGATCTTTCGCCTCGGACGCGTCAGCCCGTGCGGCGGCCAAGATCGCCATAAGTCGCGATTGGGATCTAAAGATTGATGAGCCGGCGCGGCAGTTCTTTTATCTTCCACTGATGCATTCCGAGAGCTTGATTGATCAGGACCGTGCAGTCAGATTGTTTTGTTCCAGGATGCCGCAAACGGGGCCAAGCAATCTACTTCATGCCAAAGCGCATCGCGAAATTATAAGGAAGTTCGGCCGGTTCCCCTACAGGAACGAGGCCCTGGACCGACAAACGACTGAACCGGAACAGGACTTTCTCACCTCAGGTGGATACGGTCAAATCCTGAAGTCCTTGCAAGCGTCCGACGTCGCAGTCGCTTGACCGTCAATTCGAGTTGATCTCGCGCCTGTTGTTGACCGCTACTTGGCCACACAGGTGTTTTTGAGGTTTTTGCCATCCGAATGCTGCATCTTGACGCGCGCGCAGCCCCGAAATGCGCCGCGTGGCGGTTTGTGGTGAATTTTTCTTCGTCGACATAGCAGCCATGATCACACCGCACTGGCAACGTTGAAAAGAATGGTTTAAAGCTAAACTAATTTCGGATCGAGGAGGACCAGATGGCCGCTAAGAGTTTTGACCTGATCGTAATCGGTGCTGGGCCAGGGGGCTATGTGGCAGCAATCCGGGCCGCGCAGCTTGGGTTGAGTGTTGCCTGCGTTGAACGCGAGCACTTAGGCGGGATCTGCCTGAACTGGGGATGTATCCCTACAAAGGCGCTTTTGAGGTCCTCTGAGGTGTTCCACTTGATGCATCGCGCCAGTGAGTTCGGCCTGAAAGCCGACGGGGTATCATTTGACCTCGATGCGGTCGTGAAGCGGTCAAGGGGGGTAGCAAAACAGCTCTCCGGTGGCATCGGTCACCTGTTCAAGAAGAACAAGGTCACATCCATCATGGGTGAGGCAAAACTGGCCGGAAATGGCAAGGTCGTCGTCAAGACGGACAAGGGCAGTGAAGAACTCACGGCGAAAAATATTGTTCTTGCGACAGGCGCTCGCGCACGCGAGTTGCCAGGGCTGGAGGCCGATGGCGATTTAGTCTGGACCTATAAACACGCTCTGATGCCCGTTCGGATGCCCAAGAAGCTCCTCGTTATTGGGTCCGGTGCGATTGGAATCGAATTCGCAAGTTTCTACAATACCTTAGGTGCTGATACGACTGTGGTAGAGGTCATGGATCGCGTTCTCCCTGTTGAAGACGCTGAGATCTCCGCCTTTGCGAAAAAGCAGTTTGTCAAGCAAGGTATGAAAATCATGGAAAAGGCCATGGTCAAGCAGCTGGATCGTGGCAAAGGTAAAGTGACGGCCCATATCGAAGTCGGCGGAAAGGTCGAGACGCAGGACTTCGATACAGTTATTTCTGCTGTAGGAATCGTCGGCAATGTTGAGGGGCTAGGGCTCGAGGAACTGGGTGTCCAGATCGATCGCACGCATGTTGTGACGGATGAATTCTGCCGTACAGGCGTCGATGGTCTCTATGCTATCGGGGATATCGCGGGCGCACCCTGGCTGGCGCACAAGGCGAGCCACGAAGGGGTAATGGTTGCCGAATTAATAGCCGGCAAGCACGCGCACCCGGTAAAGCCCGAAAGCATCGCCGGTTGTACGTATTGCCACCCTCAGGTGGCGAGCGTCGGTTTGACGGAAGCAAAAGCCAAGGAGCAGGGCTACGAGATCAACGTTGGTCGGTTCCCATTCATCGGAAATGGTAAGGCCATAGCGCTGGGTGAGCCGGAAGGTATGATCAAGACGATCTTCGACAAGAAAACCGGCGAACTGCTCGGTGCCCATATGGTCGGTGCTGAAGTTACCGAGCTTATTCAAGGCTATGTTGTGGGCCGACAGTTGGAAACAACTGAAGAAGACTTGATGAACACTGTGTTCCCGCACCCTACGCTTTCAGAGATGATGCATGAAAGCGTGCTGGATGCCTACGGTCGTGCCATCCACTTCTGACAAGGCGATACTGGAAGAATTAGGCGCGGCATTGCCGCGCCTTTTTTATTCGATTTCGCCGCCAGCCATTTACCAATGTGTCAGGCCGCCAATGTTATGAACGTTGTTGTAACCCATCTGTCCTAGTAGCTGGGCGGCCATCGACGCGCGACCGCCTGATGCACAATAGAGTACCACTGGCTTGCCGCAGGCGAGGTCGGGATGACATTCCGAATTTGCCGGATCAGCTTTTTGCCGCAGGGTCGCAAGGGGAAGGTGGATCGCACCGCGTGCTTTGCCGGTGCTCTGTACCTCGCCATGTTCGCGAATATCGACAAGTGTAATCTCTCCGGCTGCTTGAAGCTTGACGGCATCAGCGGCTGAGAAGGATGGTTTATGTTGGGAGAAGGCAAACATTTTCAAACCTCATTCATATTTCTGAATGTTAAATACATTAGAAATTTGAAATGTAAAGGGGATCAGTATTGTTCGCTTAATGTTCTCATAATTATATTGGAGACTCGGCTATTTTCCCCTATGTGAGAATTAGTACAAACGGGGGCTGTCATGCCGGAACTGAAGAAAATTGAGGTGCGCGGCGCGCGTGAGCATAATCTAAAGAATATCGACGTCGATATTCCGCGTGATGAGCTTGTGGTGATCACGGGGCTTTCCGGTTCGGGGAAGTCGAGCCTCGCTTTCGATACCATTTATGCCGAGGGTCAGCGCCGATACGTTGAAAGCCTGTCCGCGTACGCCCGTCAATTCCTTGATATGATGGAGAAACCGGATGTTGATCATATCAGTGGTCTGAGTCCGGCGATTTCAATTGAACAAAAGACAACGAGTAAAAACCCTCGCTCAACTGTTGGCACGGTCACAGAGATTTATGATTATCTGCGGCTTTTGTTCGCGCGTGTCGGGACGCCCTATAGTCCTGCGACTGGTCTGCCTATCGAAGCACAGCAGGTGCAAGATATGGTTGATCGCGTCATGGCTATGGCCGAAGGAACGCGCGGCTATCTGCTCGCGCCGATTGTCAGGGATCGAAAGGGCGAATACCGAAAAGAATTTCTCGAGCTGCGGAAACAGGGTTTCCAGCGCGTGAAGGTGGATGGGTCTTTCTACGAGCTGGATGAACCGCCAACCTTGGATAAGAAATTTCGCCATGACATTGACGTCGTTGTAGACAGGATCGTCGTTCGCGATGGTCTGGAAACACGCTTGGCGGATAGTTTCCGCACGGCGCTTGATCTGGCCGACGGAATTGCCGTGCTTGAAACCGCCCCGACGGAAGGGGAGCCTGAGCGGATCACGTTTAGCGAGAACTTTGCCTGTCCCGTCAGTGGATTTACGATCCCTGAGATCGAGCCACGCCTGTTCTCGTTTAACGCGCCATTTGGCGCATGCCCGGATTGTGACGGACTTGGCGTCGAGTTGTTTTTTGACGAACGTTTGGTCGTCCCAGATGCTGCATTAAAGATCAGCGACGGTGCGCTTGCGCCATGGAGAAAAGGGAAAAGCCCGTATTTTCTCCAAACAATTCAGGCCATTGCAAAGCATTATGAATTTGACCCGAATGCATTGTGGAAGAATCTACCAGCGCATGTTCAGCAGGTCTTCCTCTATGGCTCCAACGGAGAAGAGATTCAGTTTCGCTATGATGAAGGCGGCCGTGTCTATCAGGTAAAACGGGCATTTGAGGGCGTCATACCCAACATGGAGCGCCGTTATCGCGAGACTGACTCGAGCTGGGTGCGGGAAGAATTCGAGCAGTTCCAGAATAACCGTCCCTGCGGAACCTGCGGCGGACACCGTTTGCGGGCCGAGGCATTGGCTGTGAAAATCGCGGGTCTCCATGTCGGTGACGTTGTCAGGATGTCGATCAAGGAGGCGCTTGCCTGGGTGGAGCAGGTGCCTGAAGCGTTGTCTGCACAAAAAAACGAAATTGGGCGTGCAATCCTTAAAGAGATCCGTGAGCGGCTTGGGTTTTTGAATAACGTCGGTCTCGATTATCTGACCTTGAGCCGGAATGCGGGAACGTTGTCCGGCGGGGAGAGCCAGAGGATCCGTTTGGCCAGTCAGATCGGGTCGGGCCTGACGGGTGTTCTGTATGTTTTGGATGAACCTTCGATTGGCCTCCATCAAAGAGACAACGACCGATTGCTGACTACTCTCAAGAACCTGCGCGATCAGGGAAATACAGTGATTGTCGTTGAACATGACGAAGAGGCAATTCGCGAAGCTGACTATGTCTTTGACATCGGCCCAGGTGCAGGTGTGCATGGCGGTCAGGTGGTCGCTAAAGGTACGCCTGCGGAAATCATAGCGAATGAAGAGAGTGTCACCGGCGACTATCTGGCCGGCCGTCGCGCGATTGAAGTGCCAAAATTGCGCCGAGACGGGAATGGCAAGGAGGTAACCGTGGTCAAAGCGACCGGTAACAACCTTCAATCAGTCACGGCAACTTTTCCGCTGGGTAAGTTCGTGTGTGTTTCCGGGGTTTCGGGCGGTGGCAAGTCGACTTTGACGATTGAAACGTTGTTCAAGACCGCGTCGATGAAACTGAATGGCGCGCGCCAGACGCCAGCGCCTTGCGAGACCATTCGGGGCCTAGAGCATCTGGACAAAGTCATTGATATTGATCAGCGGCCAATCGGGCGTACGCCGCGCTCAAATCCGGCAACTTATACCGGCGCATTTACTCCGATCAGGGATTGGTTTGCTGGCTTGCCGGAAGCGAAAGCGCGCGGATACAAACCGGGGCGTTTCTCATTCAACGTCAAGGGCGGAAGGTGTGAGGCGTGTCAGGGTGACGGTGTAATCAAGATCGAGATGCACTTTCTGCCCGACGTCTATGTCGAATGTGAAACCTGCAAAGGTGCGCGCTACAATCGCGAGACACTTGAGATCAAGTTCAAGGGCAAGTCGATTGCCGATGTTCTGGATATGACGGTGGAAGAGGCTCAGGAGTTTTTCCGCGCAGTGCCCTCAATCCGCGAAAAGATGGATGCACTGATGCGGGTCGGTCTGGGGTATATCAAGGTTGGTCAGCAAGCGACGACATTGTCAGGTGGGGAAGCTCAGCGGGTGAAGCTCTCCAAAGAATTGGCAAAGCGATCAACCGGGCGCACCCTCTACATCCTCGATGAACCGACAACCGGGCTCCATTTCGAAGATGTGCGCAAGCTTCTCGACGTGCTTCACGAGCTGGTGGAGCAGGGAAACTCGGTAGTCGTGATCGAGCACAATCTGGATGTCATTAAGACCGCTGATTGGATTATCGACATCGGCCCCGAAGGGGGCGATGGCGGAGGGCAGATCGTTGCATGCGGCACACCTGAGGATGTCGCATCAGAGGCTGCAAGTCATACCGGTCATTACCTGAAGCCGATGTTGAAATCGCGTTCCGTGGCTGCGGAGTAGATCAGTCCAAGACTTCAAAAGTCGCGCGGATGAGATCCAAGACCTCGTATGTCTCAGTGTCGATGCGCAAGATGATGTCTCCAATCCGAACCCAGTCTTCGTTGGGGCCGAGAAGCGGAAGTTCCTCGATGTCATCGACAGGTATGGCGGTTTCAGGATCGACTATATCGCCAATCCAAAACGGCAGGTCTTCAGCGATGAGACCGGATCTCGCGAGACCAGGTGGAATGCAGGCGGGCTCTTTCTTTGCCAGTCCGGGCGGGCAGTGACGGGGCGCGGCGTCGGCCGAAGCAATTAGCGTGACGAGCCCGAATGAGATCAGAGCGTGTTTAAGCATGGAAACCTCGTATGTCTTTCCGAGGCATATTGTGGTGGATTGCTCTGATAGGCGATAACTGCCCGTAAACCCGAGTTTAATCACCCACTTTTCGCATGATCGTCGCCGAGAGCGGGGGCAAATCTGGCGTCAAAGTGCCAAAAATCGCTTCCCAAGTTCCCGCAGGCATTGGAGGCAGTTTGGTTGTCGCGTCTGTTCGGTTTACGGCAAGGATCAGCTGACCCCGTTGCATCAGTAGTAGGCCTTCTTCAGCGTGAAGGATTTCAATTGGCCCTTTGCGCATGTCGTCAAAACGATGACGTATCGAAATGAGCTGTTTTATATCCTCCAAAAGCGCGTTGCCTGCGGTCTGGTCCCAGGGCATATCCTCACGATTTTCGGGCCACGGTCCCCCCCTTCGCCCCAGTTCCTCACCCCAGGCGATGACCGGCGGACCTTCCGCGAACATGAGAAGTGTGAAGGCGATTTTTAGCTTTTCCGTATCCCCGCGCAACATCGCGAGCAACATGGGCATGTCGTGGTTCGATAGAAAGGGCGCCATGACATAACCATCCGCGATGTCGTGCCTTGCGCGGAAGTATCGGGCATAACGGTCCGCTTTCTCTACGTTTGTGAGAAACTTCAATGTGCGATCACGAAAGGAGAAGTCAAACAAGCCATCCACTTGATCTGCTTCGAAAATCGGGCGGGCTAGATATTTGTTGCCGTCCCACAGTTCGCCGATGAGGAAAAATTCATCGCCCAGATAACGTTGTGTCATTTCACGGTGTTCGGACCAGAAGTCTGGTGCGATATGCTTGAAGGTGTCGAGCCGGAAGCCATCAATTCCGGTGCGGCGGGCGAGACCGATATGGGCATTGAATAGATGGTCGCGGACATCTTCCCGCTCTGTTTTCAGGTCTGGAAGCCCCGCCAGACAAAGCGTGATCTCGTCCCCTCCACATTCACTGCCTTGACGCAGCCATTCAGGGCGCGTCTCAGTCCACTCTGCACCATAGCCGATATGATTGTAGACCACATCGAGGATAACCCGAATGCCGTGACGGTGGGCAGTGTCCACCAGATTTCGAAGGTCGTCTTCGGTACCGTAGCGCGGATCGAGCTCGGTGAATGATTCAGCCCAGTAGCCGTGATGACCGTGAAAGGGCAGGCCCTCGGCTTCAATTGGCGTCTCAACTTGCCGGACAACCGGTGTGATCCAGAGGGCAGTGACGCCAAGCTCTGCGAGGTAATCGATCCGTTGCGCGAGACCGACCAAGTCCCCGCCATGGAAGGCGAGTGGGTTTTCCAAGTCGACGGTTTGGTTGTTATCTGGGTTTCCATCTGAAAACCGGTCGATCATTGCGAAGTAGATGATTTCATCGCGCCAATCGGCGTGGGCCGGGAGCGCCAGAAGCGAAAGTGCGACAATGAGCCAACGCAAAGTGAGACCTCCGAATACAGCACCCAAAGAATAGCGCCATTTGGTCTACTTAGCCTTTGTTTGCAAAGAACGTCGAGACCTAACGAACTGCGATGGCGTTTCCCCGGTCTGCGTTTTGCCATTCCGTGCAGTCATGCCACATGCCAATGAAAAAACGCCTGGAAATAGACACGGGCCGCCAATGAGCGGCCCGTTCATTTTCGGTCTTGGTGGAAATCAATCCATGGCTTTGAAGTTAAACTCGCCGCCTTCTTTAATGCCGGAGAACCAGCGTGCCGTCACGGTCTTGGTCTTTGTGTAGAAGCGGAATGCGTCCGGACCGTATTGGTTTAGGTCACCAAACGCGGATTTCTTCCACCCGCCAAAGGTGTGATAGCTCAGCGGCACGGGGATAGGGAAGTTGATCCCGACCATGCCGACATTGACACGGTGGGCAAAATCGCGGGCTGTATCCCCATCGGCAGTGTAGATCGCGGTGCCGTTGCCGTAATCATTGTCGATGATGAGGTTTAATGCGTCCTCATAGCTGTCCATGCGGACCGTGGACAAAACAGGGCCAAAGATTTCCTGTTTGTAGATGTCCATGTCGGGCGTGACATCATCGAAAAGGGTAGGGCCGACGAAAAAGCCATCTTCATAGCCCTGTAGCGTGAATGCGCGTCCGTCGGTCACAAGCTTAGCGCCCTGTTCGACACCCGAATTGATCAGGCCAAGAACGCGGTCTTTTGCCTGCGCCGTGATCAAAGGACCAAAGTCGATGTCTTCACCAGCGGTATAGGGGCCGACTCGCAATTTTTCGATCCGGGGGACGAGCTTTTCAATCAGGCGATCTGCTGTTTCCTGCCCAACCGGAACCGC
>JAEPMR010000024.1 GCA_017643845.1 Marivivens sp.
ATTCCGGTGGGCATGGCCGGATCTACTCCCTGACACGTGGTGGCTGGAGCGGCGGGAGGCAAGTCCGCTCTTATTGGCGTGGGACTATGTTTTCTCGCCTTACAGTCGGGTTTGGGAAGCGACGGTAAATTCGGTCATGATAGGTATGGCTGTGACGCTCCTGTGCTTGCTGATCTGTCTGCCAGCGGCGCGGGTCTTGGCGCGGGAGCAATTTGCGGGAAAGCAGATTTTTGAGTTCTTGCTGACCTTGCCGCTCATCGTGCCGGAGGCGGCAATCGGCATCGCGCTTCTCATGATCTTTATCCAGATCGGGCTTGCTGGGAGCCTCGTCGGAATTGTGGTTGTTCATCTTATCCCAACTGTCCCCTACATGGTGCGCATGTTGACGGCGGTTTATCAGGGTATGGGGCGCGAGTTCGAGGAGCAGGCGCGGGTGCTTGGGGCGAGCCGGTTTCAGGTGTTATGGCGCGTGACCATACCGATGCTGATGCCCGGTGTGGTGGCGGGTGCGCTTTTTACGTTCCTCGTTTCTTCGAATGTCTTTCTGCTGACATTCCTTTTGGGGCAGGGGCAGGTCGTGACCCTGCCGACCCTGCTATTCGCGAAAATCTCAGGTGGGGCATTGGATGCGACCGCCGCGGGGATTGCATTGATCGCTACATTGCCCGGAATTGTGCTTCTTGTGATCTCGGAGCGGTTTATCCGGGAGGAAGCATTCGGCAGAGGAATTGGTGGTTAGGGTCTCATCGGCGTCGCAGCATTGCGAGGTCGGTGCGTGCAACTGCGCCAGAGGCAAGGGCAAGTGCACCAAAGCAGCCAAATCCGAGAGTGACCAACAGAGCCAAGCCGAACGGTGTATAGAGAACGTCGGGTAGCGTGCTCTCGGCCCAATCTGCCGCAAGGCGGATAATGACCCCCATCGCAATCGCTGCAAGGACGATGCGTGGAAGCCTGTGCAGAAAACGGCGATCCAATGAGGCCGCATCCCCCATAGGCCGCGCTCTGATCCAGAGCAATGCGACCGTCACCCAACCGGCGAGGGTCGTTGCGACTGCTGCCGCAATGAATCCAAAGATGGGCGCGGCACCTACCGCGATCACAAGATTGATGACCATCGCCCAAACAGCGATACGGAAGGGCGTTCGCGTATCCTCCCTCGCAAAATAGAGCGGTTGAAGTGTTTTTTGCAGGACGAATGCCGGCAGCCCTGCGCCGTAGATTGCCACCGCTAGTGCCGTTTGGGCTGTGTCGTCGGCTGTAAATGCTCCCCGCTCGAACAGCACAGCGACAAGAGGCACCGGAATGGCAATCAGGGCGACGGCGGCGGGAATGGTAAGTGTTAGGGCCATTTCGCTTGCGCGGTTGAATGCGTGTCGTCCGCCGTCCGTGTCTCCTGCCCGCAGCCTGCGTGAGAGGTCCGGCAAGAGGACCACACCCATGGCGATTCCGACCACGCCCAAGGGGAGCTGATAGAGACGATCCGCGAGACCCAGCCAGACAATTGCGCCGTCAAAAAAACTGGCGACCTGTCGACCGACGAGGAGATTGACCTGCACCACTCCTCCGGCCAGTGCTGCGGGTGCTGCGATGACTGCGAGACGCTTGATATCTGGTGAGAGTACGGGGCGCCGAATACGAAGTGTAAAGCCGGCGCGACGCGCGGCTTCCCAAACGAGGGCGAGTTGCGCGATACCGGCGACGGGAACGGTCCACGCAAGTGTAAGACCGAGATCCCATGACAGGGCGTCCGCGATGATTAGGCTGCCGACGAAAAGAACATTCAAAAGAACCGGCGCAGCGGCCGCGGCAACAAACCGGCGTGTCGCATTCAGAACGCCCGACAACAGTGCGGCCAAAGAGATGAAAAGTATGTAGGGAAAGGCAATGCGCCCGAACAGCACGGCCAGATCAAACCGCTCGTCGCCGCGAAAACCGCTTGCCATCAGGGTAACGAGCCAAGGCATGGCAAAAAGGGCGATGAACGAAAACAAAATCAGCACAAAAGCGAGTCCTGCAAACGCGTTCTGGGCAAATCCGTGGGCGTCTTCATCGGCTTCGAGCTTTTTCGAGAACATCGGTATGAAGGCCATGTTGAACGCGCCTTCCGCGAAGAAGCGCCTGAACATATTCGGTAAGGAAAACGCGATCAGGAATGCTTCGGCCACCGGGCCTGCACCGAGATAGGCCGCAATCATGATGTCGCGCGCAAACCCGAGGATGCGCGACAGCAGCGTCCAGACCCCGACTGTAAGAAAGGCGGATGCGAGCCTCATGCGCGGGCGCGTTCCGCACCGGAGGAAATCGCCTCGCGGAGTTTGCGTTCAAGTGCGGCCCGCTTGCTGGGCGTATGGAATTTCAGGCCGAACATGTCTTTAACATAGAATGTATCAACGACCTGCTCGCCATATGTCGCGATGACGGCTGAAGCGATGTAGACGTTGTTATTGGCTAGAGTTCGGGTCAGATCGTGCAAGAGGCCGGGGCGATCACGAGTGTCGACCTCGATAATCGTATAAATTTCAGAGCCTTCATTATCAAAGCTGATCGAGGTCGGGACACGGAAGGCCTTTTCGCGCTTCTTCATTTTGTCACGATCGGCGAGTGCTTCGCGAGCGACGACCTGACCTTGTAGGGTCTTTTCGATCATGTTGCGCAGGCGTGGCAGGCGCGACTCGTCATAGGGGTGCCCGTCGCTGTCTTGAATCCAGAATGCAGCGGTCGCAAAGCCGTCTTTGGTGGTAAAGGTGCGTGCGTCAACGACGTTGGCACCGACCAGACTGAGGGCACCACACATCCTGCTGAAAATGCCGGGGTGGTCCGCCATCGCAAAACAGACTCGCGTTGCGTCGCGGTCGTGATCCGGCGTGAGGCGGGTGCGGATCTCGTCTGTAGAGATTTCCAGAAGCAGTTCGGCAAAATCCACATGGGCCGTGATGTGCAGCCCCTGCCAATACGGTGGGTAGTGGCGCTGAAGTTCGTGGCGGATATCTTTTTCCAACCAGCCATCGAGACAGTCGCGCAATTTCTTCCGGGCTTCAGCGCCGCGCTCCTCGCGGTTGATCGCTTCCAGCCCGTCGCGCAGGGCGCGTCGCGTTTGCCGATAGAGTGCCCTGAGAAGAGCGGCTTTCCAGTTGTTCCATGTGCCAGGGCCAACGCCGCGGATGTCGCAGACAGTCAGTACACACAGCAGGTCCAGCCGTTCCTCTGTGCGGACGGCCTTGGCAAAGTCTCGAACGGTTCTGGGGTCTGCGATGTCGCGTTTTTGCGCCATGTCCGACATTAGGAGGTGATAGCGCACCAGCCATTCGACCGTTTCGCATTCTTTCTTATTCAGCCCGAGCCGTGGGGTCACCTTGCGCGCGATCCGTGCGCCGAGAACGGAATGATCCTCGTCCCGCCCCTTTCCAATGTCATGGAGGAGTAGGGCGGTATAGAGCACCTTCCGGTTGATGCCGCGTTCGAGAATACTGGATGCGACGGGAAGTTCCTCTACCAGCTCCTTCCGCTCGATTTGAGCGAGGTTGGAGATGCATTGAATGGTATGCTCATCCACCGTGTAGTGGTGATACATATTAAACTGCATCATCGCCACGATGGGTGCGAATTCAGGGATGAAAGCGGAGAGAACGCCTAATTCGTTCATCCTGCGCAGGCCGCGTTCCGGGTTCCCGTGCTTGAGCAGCATATCGAAGAAGGATCGAACGGTTTCGCGATCTTCCCGGACCTCTTGGTCAATGAGATTCAGATTACCTGCCAGATGACGCATGGCATCGGGATGCAAAAGCGTTCCCGTACGCAGGGCTTCCTCGAAAATCTTCACCATATTCCGCTTGTCGGCGAAAAATTCCTTCTGTGACGAGATCGTGAGCCGGTTCTGTTCAATGGCATAAGGAGGCCGCGCTCGTTTGCGACGGGCGAGAAGGCGGGTCAGCATCGGGGCTGCTTTTGTGTGCTCGGCTTCCAGCTTGGTCAGGAAAATCCGTGTGAGTTCGCCGACGCGGGTTGCATGACGGAAATAGGCCTGCATGAAATGTTCTACGCCACGACGCCCACCGTGATCAGCGTAGCCCATCCGCTCAGCGACCTCGACTTGCAGGTCAAAGGTCAGTTGGTCCATCGCGCGGCCCGTCAGGATATGCAGGTGACAGCGAACGGCCCAGAGGAAATCAGCGGCTTTCACGAATGTGGTGAATTCGTCCTTGGTGAAAAGGCCCTCATCAACCAGTTCGCGGGCGCTGCGGACGCCGTAAACATACTTGCCGATCCAATAAAGGGACTGGAGGTCACGTAGGCCGCCTTTGCCCTCTTTGACGTTGGGTTCCACGACGTAGCGTTGACCGCCCTGTTTGCGATGGCGTTCGGCGCGTTCGGACAGCTTTGCCTCAATGAAATCCGATGCGGTCGCGCTGAATAGATCCGTCCAGAGTTTCTTACGCAGATCTTCGGCGAGTTGCGGGTCCCCAGCGAGGTGGCGGTGCTCAACGAGGCTGGTGCGAATGGTGTAGTCCTCGCGCGCAAGGCGGAGGCAGTCCTTGGTCGTGCGGCTTGCGTGGCCGACTTTAAGTTTCAAGTCCCATAGCATGTATAGCATCGATTCTATGAGGCTCTCAGCCCAAGGTGTGATTTTGTAGGGTGTGAGAAACAACAGGTCGACATCGGAGTGGAGGGCCATTTCCCCACGTCCGTAACCACCAACCGCGATCAATGAAATCCGTTCGCCTTCGGTCGGGTTGGCGAGCGGGTGTAAAATGTCATGCGCGACGCGAAAAACAGACTGCACGATCTGATCGGTTAGATAGCTGTATGATCGCGTCGTGGCCCGCGCTGCGAATGGGCTGGCCGAGAATGCCTCCGCAATCGCATCATTCCCTGCTTTGCGCATCTCCCGCAGTTTTCCGACCGCGACCGCGCGGATTTCTTTGTGGTCGTTCGCTGTGGCAATAGCCTCCTCGAGCGCGACTTCGAATGCCTGGGCATCAAAGATCGTCTCGGCGGGACAAATCATCCCACCCGGGGTTTGCTCTAAAGTGTCAAAACGGTCGGCTTCGTCAGAAACCGGCGCGACCGAAACTTCTGGGTGCTGGGTCAAGGATGACAACCTGATTGTTTTCGACAGAGGCAACGGCAAGGCCACGTTCGTTCGTTCCATCCGGCAGGAAGCGGAAGATCCCGGATGTCCCCTGGAAGCCTTGGGGTTGTGTGAGCGAGGCGGCGGTCAGGGCGTCGGATTGGCCCGTCGCCACAAGAGCGCCGATGGCGGCGATGCCATCATATGCGAGTCCGGCCAGCGGATGTGGACTGCTTCCAAAAGCAGCATTGTAACGCGCTTCGAACAGACCGGACATTTGCGCATCTGGAACGGCAAATAGCCCCCCCTGGAGCGCCGGAAGCGCCAGCAGCTGTGGCGCGGCGTCCCAGCGGGTCAGGCCGATATAGCGAATGGACTCGGTCGATAGACCCCGTTCGGGCAAAACGGTTGCGACGATGGGAAGGTCGGCATTCACACCCGCAGTGAGGAAAATTGTATCGGTAAATGTAAGATCGGCCATTTCGACGATTTCAGGGGCACGGTCTACAATGGCTTGCTGCGAGAGCGGATAGCTCTCGATACTGGCGATGGTGGAGCCGTTGCGCCGGATCGCTGTTTCGATTGCGTCGCGCCCGAACGCGCCTTGCAGGTCGTCGCCGTGCAGGATCATGTAGTTGCTCGATCCGGTCGCAGTTGCAAAGCGAACCAGTCGATTTGCCGTGTTCAGAAAAGTCTGACCGAGAATGAATACGTTACCGCCGGCGATGGACGTATTGTTTGAAAATGCCATCACATTGACGTTGCGCGATGCTACAGCCACGCCCGCGGCATTGGCGGCTTCAGCGTAGAGCGGGCCGAGAATGATTTTGGCACCTTCGTTCACGGCTTGCCGTGCGGCCTGCGCGGCCTGCTGTGCGTCTGCTCCAGTGTTATAAACCCGCAAGTCGATTTCCACGCCGTCGAGATCCGCAATCGCGAGGCGCGCTGCGTTTTCTAGATTGGTTGCCAGAAAATTGTCCGCTTCCGCGAGGCTTCCGCCGGGAACCAGGAGAGCCACTTCGACGGGTTCGCTTGCATTGATCCGCAAACCCGTATTGCTCCCCGAGGGGACCGATGCCACACAAGCCCCTAGAAAGGCGATCGCTGCGAGAGAAAAAAATGTGATGAACGATAGACGCGGTCGCTTCGAACGAAAGGGCATGTCTCAGGTCGCCTCCGGCATGATGGCGGTTTAGGTCACCCGTGATACAAGATATCGCACACGGAATAGTGGCGAAGCATAGGGACCAATCATGAAAATTGAAACCAAGCCTCTTCCTCCTGGTCTTTATCTTGTCTCGACGCCAATCGGAAGTGCCCGCGATATCACACTTCGCGCATTGGATGTATTGGCCTCGGCCGATCTGATCGCTGCGGAGGACACGCGCACAGCCCGAAAGCTCTTGGAAATACACGGTGTCCCGCTTGGGGGGCGGCAGATATTGTCTCACCATGATCATTCGGGCATGGCCGGTGTCAACGGATTGGTGGCGCTTATGCGTGAGGGGAAGTCTCTGGCGTATGTTTCCGAGGCGGGAACGCCGATGATCGCCGATCCCGGCTTCGAGCTGGGGAGGGCAGCCATCGCGGAAGGAATTGCTATAACGGCGGTTCCGGGAGTTTCGGCCGCGATTACGGCCCTCACTGTCACTGGTCTGCCAACAGATCAGTTCCATTTCGTGGGTTTCCTTCCGACATCGCAAGCTCAGCGACAAGCTGCGATTGCCGATTTGCGGGATGTTCCGGGGACGTTGGTGTTCTACGAGTCCCCCAAACGGATTGATGAATTGTTAAACACTCTGGCGGAAGGTCTCGGGCAGGGTCGACAGGCGGCAATTTGTCGTGAGCTGACCAAAAAATTCGAAGAGGTGCGGCGTGGCACAATCGGCGCGTTGATCGGTGGACTCGAAGACCTGACACGGAAAGGCGAATTTGTCGTCTGTGTGGGCAAAGCCGGGGAGGCAGAGGTATCGGAGGCGGAAATAATCGCGGCACTAGAGGATGCATTGAAAACGATGCGGGTCAAAGACGCAGCGACGGCGGTCGCGGGTGCGCACGGACTACCGAGGCGGCAGGTGTATCAGATCGCGCTCGAACTAGGCAAAAAGCGCTAACCGGACAGCGGAGCTATCTTTTCGGTCTTGCGGCAGAAGAGGCGGTAATCCGCCAATATGCGAGGCAAGGCGCACGATTGATCGCGCAGAGGTGGCGCGGTTCGGGTGGTGAAATTGATCTCGTGTTTTCTGATGGTGGGATCATCTTTGTCGAGGTGAAAGCAAGTCGCACGCATGAGCGCGCAATTGCTTCTCTCGGCTCATCTCAAATCCAGAGACTCTTGTGTAGCGGGGAGGCGTTTCTAGAGGAGCGTTTCTCGACATCACTGATAGACGCGCGCTTCGATCTTGCATTGGTCGATCAGGGAATGCGGATCAAAATCCTAGAGAATGCAATTTCTGCATGAGAGGTAGGGCGATTGCGCTCTGGCAAATCTGAAATAGAGGCACTAGGTCTGATCCAAAGATAGTTGGAGCCGGATACGACATGCCCTTGAAGATCGCTTTTCAGATGGACCCTATCGCGGGTTTCAACATCGACGCTGACAGCACATTCCGCATCGCGGAGGAGGCTCAGGCGCTGGGCCATGAATTATTTTATTATACGCCGGATAATCTTGCCTATGACGAAGGTCGTGTCGTCGCGCGTGGATGGCCTCTGACGGTGCGGCGCGTGCATGGCGATCATTTCAGTCTCGGCGACCAGATGACCGTCGATCTCGCCGAATTTGACGTCGTATGGCTCCGGCAGGATCCTCCGTTCGATATGGGCTATATAACCACCACCCATATCCTAGACCGGCTCGCGCCGACCACGCTCGTTGTGAATGATCCGTTCTGGGTTCGTAACTATCCAGAGAAATTACTGGTTCTTGACTTCCCCGATCTGACCCCGCCCACGATGATCGCGCGGGATTTGCAGATGTTGCGGGAATTCCGTGATCGGCATGGCGATATCATCCTCAAGCCACTCTACGGAAATGGTGGAGCAGGCGTTTTCAAATTGCATCAGGCGGATGGAAATCTGGCCTCTTTGCACGAGATGTTCACCGGCATTAGCCGCGAGCCATTGATCGTGCAGAAATTCCTTCCTGCCGTCTCGGCCGGTGACAAGCGCGTAATCCTCGTGGATGGGGAGCCGGTGGGTGCGATCAACCGTGTTCCGGCCAAGGGCGAGACGCGCTCGAACATGCATGTGGGCGGGCGGCCCGAGAAAGTGGCTCTCACCAAACGCGATTTGGAGATTTGCGAGCGGATCGGCCCACTGTTGCGAGAGAAAGGCCAGATCTTCGTTGGGATTGACGTGATCGGCGATTGGCTGACTGAAATTAACGTGACTTCCCCAACGGGAATACAAGAGCTCGAGCGGTTTGACGGCGTGAATGTTGCCGGTAAGATCTGGGAGGCGATCTCGCGGCGGCTGGAAACGCGAGGCTAACGGCGGTCAATTCCGATAAGACGAAAGCTAACGGCTTCGGCGATATGGTCGCGCGAAATGCGCTCGGCTTCGGCAAGGTCGGCGATTGTCCTCGCGACTCTGAGAACGCGATGGTAGCCACGCGCGGACAGGCCGAATTTCTCGGCGGCTTTCAGGAGATATGTGCGGGCCTCACTATTGAGTGGGGCTACTTGATCAAGAAGCTTCCCTTCGGCATCGGCATTGAGGCGGACATCTTCGAAACTTCGATAGCGTGATGCCTGGAGTTGGCGTGCCGCAACGACTCTCTGTTTAACTGAAGCGCTTGTTTCGCCGCTTGGTGCGGTGTCGAGATCGGAGAAGGAAACAGGCGGGATTTCGACGCGAAGATCGAAGCGGTCTAGAAGGGGACCCGAAATGCGGCCAAGGTATTCATTTCCACATATGGGTGCCCGCCCACAGGCCTTGTCAGCCTCGGTCATATAGCCGCACCGACATGGGTTGGCCGCAGCAATGAGCAGGAATCGGCTTGGATACCGGACATGCGCGTTGGCGCGGGCAACAGTGACCTGCCCTTCTTCGATGGGTTGGCGGAGTGTTTCCAAGACCGCTCGCGCGTATTCGGGAAACTCGTCCATGAAAAGGACACCGTTGTGCGCTAAGCTAATTTCACCTGGTTTTGCCCCGCGTCCGCCGCCGACGATTGCAGCCATCGATGCGGTATGATGCGGAGCGCGAAATGGGCGCGTTCGCGTGATCCCATGGCTCTCCAGCAGCCCCGCGAGAGAATGCACCATCGATGTTTCGAGCGCTTCTTCCGGCATCATATCGGGCAGGATGCCGGGCACTCGGGATGCAAGCATGGATTTGCCTGATCCGGGTGGCCCCACCATGAGCAGGTGATGGCGACCAGCTGCTGCGATCTCGAGCGCCCGTTTTGCGCGTTCCTGACCTTTCACATCTTGGAGGTCGAGAAAATCGACCTGGTCATTGACCTCCTTGGGTTCGGCGGGTGGCAGCAGGCGGCGGCCTTTGAAGTGCTGTACCACCGAGAGGAGAGAGTCTGGCGCGAGCACCTTTGTTCCGCCGACCCACGCGGCCTCACTGCCGCAGTCGCGCGGGCATATCAGATCCAGATCGCGGGTAGCCGCAGCCATGGCCGACGGCAAAGCGCCGGTCACCGGCACGAGCCGTCCGTCCAGAGACAGCTCACCCAGTGAGACGATTTTGTCCAACTCGGTCGGCTCGATCGCTCCAATTGCTGAAAGGAGCGATAGGGCGATGGGAAGGTCGTAATGTGATCCATCCTTTGGCAGATCGGCGGGAGAAAGATTGATTGTAATACGTTTGGCTGGCAAGCCGATAGCGAGCGCGCCAAGTGCGGCTCGCACTCTATCTTTCGCTTCTGAAACAGCCTTGTTCGGCAAGCCCACAATCGAAAAGCTCGGAATGCCGGGGCTGAGCGAGCACTGAACTTCAACCATGCGCGCCTCGATTCCTTCGAATGCGACGGTGTAGGCGCGTGTGACCATGGCTGCTCCCCAAGAATAACACTTGGTTAATCGTGGGAGGTTTCCGGTTGGTTAACGTTTAGGGCAAAAGGTTCGCAAATCGCAAAGCCCAGCCCTCATCGGTTACGTCGATCTGTGTAACGGAAAGGTTGTCGATTGGCTGGGCGAATGTGTCATAGGCAGTCTGGCCGGTGGCCCGTTGGATTTGGGTGAGTATCGCACCAAAATGGCAGACGAGGATGATGTCTGCATGTCCGGCAATAATATAGCGGTCGACTGCGCGGGAGACACGTGCCGATGTTTGGTTCCAGCTTTCCCCATTCGGAGGGGAGATATTGCCTGGCCGCTCCCAGAAAGCCCGGATACGTGAAGGGTCATCGGCCTCGACCTCGGCAAAGCCTTTCATTTCCCAATCTCCGAAATGGATTTCGCGAAGGCCCGCATCATCCGGAAAACGAGTGCGGTCTCCGCAAATCGCATCGGCTGTTTGGCCCGCGCGCAGGAGATCGGACGAAACCAGTGGGGCGTGATCTGGGAGGGCCGCAGTCAATCTGCGGATCACAGTCAGATCGTCAAGAACCGCGGGCGGGTCGGACCAGCCGACCATTGCTTTGATGTATGTGGGCCCATGTCGGACGAACCAGAGGCGGGTCATGGCGACGGGCCTTTCAGTGTCATCGGCAGGCCGGCGATGACCGTGATGACGTGATCACAGTGCACCGCCATCGTTTGGTTGAGCCGTCCTTGCGCATTTCGGAACCGGCGTGCGAGGGCGCTTTCGGGGACAATTCCTGCGCCGACCTCGTTCGTAACCAAAATAACGGGTGCACCGCATCGCGTTACGGCGTCGACTAATTTGGCTGTTTCGCTCTCAATGTCGTGTTCGGCAAGGATGTGATTTGTCAGCCAAAGCGTCAGGCAATCGACGAGCACCACCTGATCCGGTCGCGCGGCATCGAGCGTGGGGCAGAGATCAAAAGGCGCTTCGACGGTATGCCAATTGTCGCCGCGTTGAAGTTTATGCTTTTGCACTTTCTCAGCCATCTCGTCATCGAACACCTGTGCAGTCGCGACGTAGACTTTCGAGCGTGCCGACTTCAGGGCAATTTCTTCGGCATAACGCGACTTTCCGGAGGCGGCACCGCCAATCACCAATGTTCGATTTGCAAATGTCATTGCTCGACCTTTGTTTGATCCACTCCGCCAGACTGTCCGTAGCACTCTACAGAAACACAAGAACGATAGTTCACGTTCCTGACGGGAGAAAGACGATATGGCACTCGACGGAAGTTTCGACCAGACCCTCTCGCGCAAAGCGATGAAAGCCGAACTTCTAGATGCGGAAACCGAGCTCGCGCTCGCCTATGCCTGGCGGGATAACCGCGACGAACAGGCGCTTCACCGCCTGATCACGGCTTACATGCGGCTTGCAATCTCGATGGCCGCAAAATTCAAGCGCTATGGCGCGCCGATGAATGACCTGATTCAGGAGGCCTCGCTGGGATTGATGAAGGCGGCGGATAAGTTCGACCCAGATCGCGGTGTGCGTTTTTCGACATATGCTGTGTGGTGGATCAAGGCCTCCATTCAGGATTATGTGATGCGCAACTGGTCCATGGTGCGGACAGGCTCGACTTCTTCGCAGAAGTCATTGTTTTTCAATATGCGGCGGGTGCAGGCGCGTCTGGAGCGTGAGGCCGCTGCCGTAGGTGAAACGCTCGAGCGTCATACACTCCGTCAGATGATTGCGCTGGAAATCGGTGTTCCACTGGCTGATGTGGAGATGATGGAAGGTCGCCTGTCCGGCTCCGACTTTTCTCTTAACGCGACGCAATCAACGGATGAAGACGGCCGTGAGTGGATTGAAGCGCTCGAAGACGAAAGCGAACAGGCGAGCGAACAGGTCGAAAATGCTCATGACCGTGAAACGCTGCGCCATTGGCTCTCTCAAGCAATGGCGGCCCTAAATGACCGTGAGCGGTTTATCGTGCGCGAACGGAAACTGCGTGAGGATGCGAGGACGCTTGAGAGCCTTGGACAGGAGCTGGGGCTTTCAAAAGAGCGCGTGCGTCAGCTGGAGGCCGCGGCCTTCAACAAGATGCGCAAGACCCTTGAGGGTCAGTCGCGGGAAATACGGGTCTTCCTCTAAGGGTGATGAAACGGGCCGTCGTGATCTGATTGCCCCTATGCCTGCTTCTGCCTAATGTCGGTCTGAACGATAGGTGGAACGACCATGTTAACGAACAAGCGCATACTTTTGATTATAGGCGGCGGGATTGCCGCCTATAAAACACTGGAGGTCATCCGCCGCCTGCGCGAGCAAGGTGTATCGGTAACCTCAGTGATGACCAAAGCCGCGGAACAGTTTGTCACGCCGATGAGCGTGGCCGCGCTGGCAGGCGAAACGGTGCATCAGGCGCTGTTTGACCTGACATCAGAGGCCGAAATGGGGCACATCCAGTTATCGCGTTCCGCTGACCTGATACTCGTCGCCCCTGCTACGGCAGACTTGATGGCGAAGATGGCCCATGGTCAGGCCAATGACCTTGCTTCGACTTTGTTATTGGCGACGGATACGCCAGTGATGATAGCGCCGGCGATGAATGTGCGGATGTGGGAACACCCCGCGACGCAGCGGAACATCGCGCAGCTACGTGGGGACGGCATTCGCATTCTTGGTCCCAACAGTGGCGACATGGCCTGCGGAGAGTTCGGGCCGGGGCGTATGGTTGAACCTGCTGAAATCCTTGAGGCGATTTCCACGCATTTCGGCGCTGGCGTGCTGAGCGGGCGCCATGCTGTCGTCACGTCGGGGCCAACGCACGAGCCGATCGATCCCGTTCGTTATATCGCCAACAGATCGTCGGGCGCGCAGGGGAATGCAATCGCGGCTGCGTTAAGGGATGCGGGGGCTTCGGTGACATTCGTGACGGGGCCTGCCTCGGTGCCACCACCAGAGGGGGTCGCCGTCGTACGGGTCGAGACGGCTTTGGACATGGAGGCTGCAGTGAAGAATGCGCTGCCCGCCGATATCGGTGTATTTGCCGCAGCGGTTGCCGATTGGCGGGTTGATGGAACTCAGGATCAGAAAATAAAGAAAGATGGTGAGAAAATTCCGTCAATCAGCTTTGTTGAGAACCCGGACATTTTGGCGGAAGTCGCAAAATCGAAAGTGCAGCGACCTGCACTTGTTGTCGGATTTGCCGCTGAAACGCAAAATGTCATCGAAAACGCCGCTAAAAAGCGCATGCGCAAGGGGTGTGACTGGATCGTTGCAAATGATGTGTCCCCTGGAACAGGCATCATGGGCGGGGTCGAGAACAGCGTTATTCTTGTGACGGAAAATGGCACAGAGGAATGGCCGAGGCTGCCCAAACAGGAGGTCGCGATCCGTCTTGTGGAACGCATAGCTCAGCATTTTTCGGAGACCGCATAATGGGTGTCGAAGTACGGGTTGTCAGGACAGAAGGTTCCGATCCTTCGATACCGCTGCCGGCTTATGAAAGTACGCTTGCGGCTGGTGCGGATTTGCGGGCCAACCTGCCCAATGATCAGCGTGTCAAAGGTATCGGGATTGAACCTGGTTCGCGGGCATTGGTCCCAACCGGACTACGCGTTGAATTGCCGGCGGGGTATGAAATGCAGCTCCGTCCCCGTTCTGGACTGGCTTTGAAACAGGGGCTGACGCTGCTGAATAGCCCGGGCACGATTGACGCCGATTACCGTGGCCCCGTCGGGGTGATTGTCATAAATCACGGCGAGCATCCAATCACGGTCCGGCACGGAGATCGCATTGCCCAGGCGGTGGTGGCGCCGGTGCTTCGGGCGCATTTCGTTTTGTCGGAAAGCCTCAGCGACACGGATCGTGGCGATGGCGGCTTTGGTTCGACCGGTGTACGGGACGTTGAAGGATGATCGTGGTTCTCTCGATGGTCGCCGCTATCTGGGGCATCGGGTGGGCGCTTGGCGCGCCAGTAATCCAGCGCTGGGTGATGATCGGCGTGCTTCTTGCGGCGGTCATTGTGGCTCAATTGCTATTGCCTGAGGGCCATCCCTTACGGCAGGCGACGGGTGGTGATGCGCGTCTTTGGCTGCTGCTGATCGGCTTTGCGGCGATGGGTGCTGGCTATCGGCGGATATTGCGCAGGCTCCGCGCCCGAAGCCTGTCCAAAGAGGCTGTCGACGAAAAGCAGAACGGCCAATCCATTGAGTTCACCGAAACCGAAATCAATCGTTACGCACGGCATATGATTTTACGAGAGGTTGGCGGTGTTGGGCAGCGCCGACTCAAAACGGCAAAGGTGCTGGTAATCGGTGCGGGTGGTTTGGGATCACCGGCTCTGATGTATCTAGCGGCGGCGGGTGTGGGCACGATCGGAATTGTTGATGATGATGTTGTCGACGGATCCAACCTGCAACGTCAGATTATCCATCGCGACGGTCATATCGGTATGCCGAAAGTACATTCAGCGGAGATTGCACTGCGTGAGCTGAATCCTTTCGTCACGGTGCGCCCTTACAATCGTCGTCTGACAGAAGAAATTGCGGACGGTCTAATGGCCGAATACGATCTGGTTCTTGATGGGACAGATAATTTTGGGACCCGCTATCTGATCAACCGGGCAGCAGCACGTGCAGGCAAGCCGCTTGTTTCGGCTGCGATCAGCCAGTGGGAAGGTCAGATCAGTCTTTTCGATCCAGCCCATGGCGGTCCCTGCTATGAATGTATCTTCCCCGAGGCACCTGCCGATGGTCTTGCGCCAACTTGTGCCGAGGCGGGCGTAGTCGGTCCGTTGCCGGGAGTTCTTGGCAGCCTGATGGCGGTCGAGGCGGTAAAGGCGATTACTGGCGCGGGAGAATGTTTGCGCGGGCGGATGATGATCTATGATGCGCTCTACGCTGAAACACGGCTGATGAAAATCAAGCCGCGAGCGGATTGTCCCGTTTGCGGAAGCCCACATTGAGAGAAACCGCAGGAATATAGTGAATGGCAAATCCGCTTTTAGGTGAATGGACGACGCCCTTTGGACTTCCGCCATTTGGTGACATAGCTGACGCCGATTTCGAAGAGGCTGTCGAGATGGCGCTCGCTGCGGCGCGGGCAAATATCTCGGCGATCTCAGGCTCAGACGATGATCCGACATTCGCAAATACGATCGAAGCTCTTGAACTGGCTGATCAGGATTTGGGGCGTGTTCTGGGCGCTTTCTATGCCTTGGCCGGAGCGGACAGCAATCCCGAACGGGAAGCATTGGTGCGAGAATTCTCGCCAATGTTGGCGCAGTATAGTTCCGAGGTCGCCGCAAATCAGAAGCTGTTTTCACGCATTGAAACGCTTTGGAAGACCCGCGAGTCACTTCGGTTGAGTGACGAGCAACAGCGGGTTCTAATGCTGACACGCCGCAGTTTTGTCCGCTCCGGTGCATTGCTGTCGGGAGCCGCGGCGACGCGTCATGCTGAGGTGAAAAAACGATTGGCGGAACTAGGGACGAACTTCAGTCAGAACCTTCTGGCGGACGAGCGGACTTGGTCGATGTCACTTGCACCAGATGCGGTCGCGCAGTTGCCCGAATTTGTGGCATCTGCGGCGCGTGCCGCCGGCGAGGAGCGGGGTGCAAACGGCCCCATTGTCACGCTTTCACGTTCGATCATTGTGCCATTTCTGCAGTATTGTCCGGATCGTGAGCTTCGCCGGAGAGCCTATCAGGCGTGGACATCGCGCGGGGCGAACGGTGGTGAAACCGACAACCGCGAAATTGCGGCGGAGATACTGTCCTTGCGACAGGAACGGGCGCAATTGCTCGGGTATGAGAGCTTTGCCGATTACAAACTCGAAACGGAAATGGCAAAGAGCCCGGAAAGGGTGCGAACGCTTCTGATGGAAGTGTGGCGTCCGGCACGCGAAGCAGCCGAACGGGACGCAGCGGTTTATCAGGAGATGCTCGCAGGTGATGGAATTGACGGGCCGCTCGAGGCGTGGGACTGGCATTACTACGCCGAGAAGCACCGCAAAGTGGCCCATGATCTCGATGAGGCTGAAATCAAATCCTACCTTCAGCTAGATCGTTTGCTAGAGGCGGCGTTCGACAGCGCTGAACGGCTTTTCGGTTTGAAATTCGAAGAAACAGAACTGCCTAGTTATCATCCCGACGTGCGGACATGGACAGTAACGCGGGAGGGGGAACATCTCGCCGTGTTCCTCGGGGATTATTTCGCGCGTGGTTCGAAACGATCCGGTGCATGGTGTTCCGCGATACGCAGTCAGCAGAAACTCGCCGGTGACATTCGCCCAATTGTTGTGAATGTGTGTAATTTTGCCAAGCCCATGAACGGGGAGCCTGCGTTGCTATCGTTCGACGATGCACGAACGCTGTTTCATGAACTTGGTCATGCATTGCATCAGATGTTATCCGATGTGACCTATGAATCGATTTCCGGCACCTCTGTCGCACGGGACTTTGTCGAACTGCCAAGCCAGTTGTTTGAACATTGGCTGGAAGTTCCCGAGGTGCTGGGACGTTTCGCACGCCACTACCAGACCGATGAACCGATGCCACTTGAGGTCATGGATAAGCTCCTGGCTGCGTCTACATTTGGATCAGGTTTCCAGACGGTTGAATATGTGGCCTCGGCGCTTGTCGATCTGGCGTTCCACGACGGACCTGCACCTGCCGATCCAATGCAGAAACAAGCGGAAGTCCTCGAAGACATCGGTATGCCGCGCGCGATCTCCATGCGGCACGCGACGCCACATTTTGCGCATGTATTTGCGGGCGACGGATATTCCTCCGCCTATTACAGTTATATGTGGTCAGAGGTGATGGATGCGGATGTTTTCGCGGCTTTCGAGGAAGTCGGAAATCCATTCGACCCTGAACTGGCGCGGCGGCTGGAGGACGACATCCTCTCGAAAGGCGGATCTGTTGACGCGGAGGAACTATATCTGCGTTTCCGAGGCAGAATGCCGGGAGCGGAGGCGCTTTTGAAAGGACGCGGGCTTTCAGCTACAGCGGCCTGAGGCGTTCATCATCGGGGTGCGGTAAATTGCCGGAGGGATCCTTGTGAATGAGAACATCCGCGTTCGGGTGTTTCTGAACGATAGCCCGCCGTAGGGCTGCACCGATGTCATGAGCCTCTCGAAGAGATTGTTCGCCGTCGAGTTCAATATGAAGATTAACGAACACGCGGCTGCCAGCTTTCCGTGTTTTCAGATCATGGAACCCGTGCACGCCGTCAAAAGAGGCGGCGATCTGTTCGATCGACGCGATAAACTCGTCGTCGGCAGCCCGATCCATCAAGGCATCCCATGCCGATTTTCCGATACGGATTGCTCCAATCGCGAGGATCAACGCCGCAGCAATCGCGACAACGCTATCGACCTGCCCGATGCCAAGTGACCGCGAGGCAACAAGAGCGAGAATAGCGCCGACATTCGGGACAAGGTCACCGATATAATGGAGGCTGTCGGCCGCAACGACTTTATTATCAGTAGTTTTTGCAACATGCCGCTGCCAAAACACGAGCGCGGCGGTCAAAGCGATCGAAATCACAATGACGAGGATGCCTTTTTCTTCCTCACGGGGTAGGGGAATGTCGCCTGCGAGTAGGCGTTGTATTGCGAGAAAAGCGATCACAACCGCTGACCCTAGAATAAAGATGGATTGTGCGAGCGCGGCTAAATCCTCGGCGGAGGTGTGCCCGAAGGCGTGATCCTCATCCGCAGGTTTGGCGGCATAGGCAATTGCCGCAAGGCCACTGAGGGACATCATCAGATCAAGCGAGGAGTCCATAAGCGTGGCCGCGACAGAGAGAGCGCCTGTTTCCCGCAAAGCCCAGAGCTTGAGCAGGACCAGGATCGCCGCAACGCAGACTGACAAGATGCCTGCCGATATATTCAATCTCGTGTGCGTCGCAGTCATGTTTCCCTCCGGTTCGGAGAGGTTAGTTGTAGATTTCTTGTGGGTCGACACCCCAAAGTGCTTCCTTCGGCGCCCAGCCATCATGACCATCTGCCTCGATTAGGCACCAGTTCGTATTGCACTGTTTGAGTTCAGCCACGACACCGGTCTCAAGCAGGGCTGTTTCGGGTGCACCCGATTCTGGTCGCGACAGGATTTTGGTATCTTCTTTCGCTATCATAACGGTTCGGTGACCGGAAATTAACGAGTAGTGGATCCAGCCACCGATTCCCTCGTTGTCTATGACGCGCCGCCAGTGACCGTATTCGCCGATGACCCTAAGCGGCATATCCTCACGCATGAACACCCAGTCAATTCTGTGCGAAAGCGAGGGGCCACGGCGCACATTGGCTTCAGATGCTTTGAGGGACACATATCGCGGCAGGGGCAGGTTTGTTTCAGGCCCACGCAGCACGCCGTCGGCGCCAAGTACGCCATTTGCGCTAGGCTCTAGAGCTTGGCTGAACGCGCATACAGGAAGGAGAAGCGCGAGTGCCAATAGGAAGTTGCGGATCATGCCCGACCGATCTGTTGATTTCATTGCTCGTTGGTTCCGGCTGGGTTGGCCCCTTGTAAGCCGATAATCTTGCGGGCAATCTGCCACTGAGAAGCGTCAAAGCAAAGGTAGGGAGTGGTCCAGATGCCAAGCAAAAAGCTGAGTGTTGTTGTGACGCGACGGTTACCTGAAGTGGTCGAGACGCGTATGAAGGAACTCTTCGACGTCCGGCTGCGGGATGATACGAAGCCGATGACGCGGGAAGAAATGGTCGAGGCGGTTCAAACCGCCGATGTTCTGGTGCCGACCCTTACGGACCCGATTGATGCGCGATTGCTTGGGCAGGCAGGGGAGCAGTTGAAGCTCATTGCAAACTACGGTGCGGGGGTCGATCATATTGACGTTCACACGGCACGACAGCGCGGAATTCTTGTCTCGAATACGCCGGGGGTCGTAACCGATGACACCGCAGATATGACAATGGCGCTGATCTTGGGCGTGACACGTCGAATCCCTGAGGGTTTGGCTGTTATGCAGTCGGGGGATTGGGACGGCTGGTCGCCAACCGCATTTCTCGGGGGGCGGATCACGGGGCGCCGGCTCGGAATACTAGGGATGGGCCGGATAGGGCAGGCTGTCGCGAAGCGCGCGCGTGCCTTCGGTATGAGCATCCATTATCACAATCGCAAGCGGCTCCGGCCCGAGATTGAGGAAACTCTAGAGGCGACATGGTGGGAAAGTCTCGATCAAATGGTCGCCCGAATGGACGTGCTGTCGATCAATTGCCCGCATACGCCCGCGACGTTTCACCTGATGAATGCCCGACGCCTCAAGCTGATGAAGCCGGATGCAGTGATCGTGAACACCTCTCGTGGAGAGGTGATCGACGAAAACGCCCTCACACGAATGCTGCGCGCCGGTGAGATTGCAGGCGCAGGCTTGGACGTGTTCGAGCATGGAAGCGAGATCAACCCGCGCCTGCGCGAGCTACCTAATGTGGTGCTTCTACCCCATATGGGATCAGCGACACGAGAAGGGCGGGTCGAAATGGGGGAGAAAGTCCTGATTAACATTAAGACCTTTGAGGATGGCCATCGCCCGCCTGACCTCGTTGTGCCGAATATGATCTAGGCAAAAACTATTTGTAGACTTCCTCATCCGTAGGGAAGGCGCGGTTGCGGACGTCATTGGCGTAGCGTTCCACGGACTCCTCGATCATTGGTCCGAGTTGCCCGTAGACTTTCACAAATTTCGGCGTCCAAGGATTCAGCCCGAGCATGTCTTCGAGGACCAGGATTTGTCCGTCACAGTCAACGCTTGCACCGATTCCGATTGTCGGGATTGGGATTTCCTTCGTGATTTTTGATGCGAGAGGTTCGACCATTCCTTCCAAAACGACCGAAAATGCGCCTGCGTCAGTTACGGCATGTGCATCCTCTATGTGATCGGCCCAAGTGTCTTCGTCGCGGCCTTGGGTCTTGAAGCCTCCGAGGACGTGACTGGATTGGGGCGTAAGGCCAATATGCGCCATGACGGGGATGCCACGTTCGACGAGAAAGCGGATCGTCTCCGCCATTCGTTTGCCACCTTCGAGCTTGACCGCCCCGCAGCCGGTTTCCTTCATGATTTTTGCAGCATTTCGGAACGCCATGTTCGGGCTTTCCTCATAGGTTCCGAAGGGCATATCGACAACGATCAGGGCCTTTTTCGTTCCACGGACGACTGCCTTACCGTGCATGATCATGAGGTCGAGCGGGACGCCCACAGTGCTTTCCATTCCGTGCATCACCATACCGAGGCTATCGCCCACAAGAATGAAATCCGCGTGCCGGTCGACGATCGCCGCAGTATGCGCGTGATAAGATGTCAGAGAAACGATCGGCTCTCCCCCCTTTCGGCGGGCAATTTCCGGAACGGTCGTACGACGGATTTTTTCCGGCTGGCTGCTCATGGGGTGATCTCCCTTTGATCAATTAAGAGGACTTCCGAAGCTCCATCGCCGAAAGCGACGGATAGCATGATTGCGATCGGGCGGTCTATCGGACCGCTAATTGGGCCGAGGCTCGTTGCCTCTGTTATATCGAGCCCCTTTAAGCGCGCACGTGGCTCGGACGCGATGATTGACGCGATCTGGTTCGACAATGTGGTAACGTCGGTGCTGCTGGCGACAACCGTTTCTGCATGATCCAGCGCTTGGCTCAGGACGCGTGCGGCGATCCTATCTTCCCCAGACAGCCGCACGTTTCGGGATGACATTGCCAGGCCATCTGGCTCGCGGACAGTTGCCACGCCGCGGATGGAAATCGGAATATGCAAATCGCGAACCATTCTGCGTATGACCTGGAGTTGCTGGTAGTCTTTTTCGCCAAAATATGCAGCGTCCGCTTGCACGATGTTAAAGAGCTTCGTGACCACGGTGGCGACGCCCCGAAAATGGCCGGGGCGGACAAGACCGTGCAACATATTGGCGAGGCGCGTTGTCTCCACGAATGTCTCATCGCCGGCTGGATATATTTCAGCAACTTCGGGGATAAAGACAACATCTCCGCCTGCGGCTTCAAGTTTCGCGATATCCTCGACCTCGGTTCGGGGGTAGTTTTCGAGGTCGCTTGCATTCCCAAATTGGGTGGGATTGACAAAAATGGTCGCAACGACACGATCATGGGCAGTTCGGGCTTCGGACACTAGTGATAGGTGCCCCTCATGGAGCGCGCCCATCGTTGTGACGAGGCCAACTGTCTCGCCCTTTGCGCGAAAGGCCTGAACTTGTTCGCGGATGTCTGAAATCGTTCGGCTGATGTGCATTCTGAGGCCCAATCCGATGGTTCTTTCGCTTGATAAAGCTCTATCGGGCGCTGGACAACATCATGCTGTCGCATTCGTGCGTTGACATGTCGGATGGTTCGAGACCGGAAAACCTGTTTTCGACAGATTGCAAACAATTCTGCCTGATGGAGTCGGCCTATGAAAACTCAAGTCAAAGCTCTTGTTGTCGGCGGTGGTGCCGTCGGAACTTCGATTGCTTACCACCTAGCCAAAGCTGGCTGGGACGATGTGATGTTGATCGAACGCGATGAGCTTACGTCGGGATCGACCTGGCATGCGGCCGGTCTTTTGCCGTTGTTCAATATGTCCTACGCAACAACCCACATTCACAAGTATTCGGTTGATTTTTACAAAACGCTCGAAGAAGAAACTGGTCTCAATGCTGGCTTTGCGGTTGTTGGCAACCTGCGTATGGCGCAGACCGACGAGCGGATGGACGAGTATCGGCTCTATGCATCGACCGCTGAAACCTGTGGTGTCCCTTATGAGTTCCTGACCCCCGATGAAATCAAGTCGCGTTGGCCGTTGATCAATACTGAAGATCTGAAGGGCGCGATTTACCACAATACGGACGGTTATATTAACCCGGCGGACGTGACGCAGGCGATGGCGAAAGGTGCCCGTCAGCGGGGCGTCATGATCGAGCGGAAATGGCAGGCAGACGGTTTTGAATGGAAAGGCGATCACTGGGATGTGACGCTGACCAAAATGGTTGAAAAAGGCGGAAACCTTGTTGTCGGTGACGAGCAGATTGTCGTCAGTGCCGAGCATGTCGTGACCGCTTCGGGCAACCATGCTCAACGCACCGCGAAGCTGCTGGGCATCAAGATGCCGGCAATTCCTGTCGAGCACCAATTCATCGTGATGGATCAAGACCCCGAATTGGTGAAATACCGTGCCGAAGGGAACAGTGAGCATCCCGTTGTGCGTGATGCGGATGCGCAGTCCTATGTGCGTGAAGAACGCGGCGGCTGGATTCTTGGCGTTTACGAGCGTGGTGCGCCTGCGGTGTTTGAATACGGCGTTCCCGACAGCTTCCGCGCGGATCTGTTCCCGCTCGATTTGGAACGGATCGAAGAGCAGTATATGGCAATGATCCACCGTGTTCCGTCATGCGAGGAAAGCGGTTTGAAGGACGACTTTAACGGTCCGATTTGTTACACGCCCGACGGTAACCCGCTTGTCGGCCCTGCGCCGGGGTTGCGCAATATGTGGCTGGCGGAAGGCTTTTCGTTCGGTATTACCGCCGCTGGCGGCACGGGATATTACCTTGCGCAGATGATGGTCGATGGTGAGGCCGAGATCGACATGGCGTCGCTCGACCCCAAGCGGTACTCGCAAAGCTGGATGACGACCGAGTTTGCCGCTCGTAAGAATGAAGAGTGCTACGAACACGTCTACATCCTTCACCACCCTGATGAAGAGCGCGAGGCCTGCCGTCCGCTGCGGACCGCCCCCGCCTATGACCGTCAGAAGGCGCGCGGTGCGCAGTTCGGTTGGGTGAACGGTTGGGAGCGTCCGAACTACTACGGTCCGACCGATGCGCCTGAGAACTTTGATCATGATGCACGCAGCTTCCGTCGTGGCGGCTGGTGGCAGTATGCCGTTGAAGAAGCGAAGGCGATCCGCAACGGGGTCGGCCTGATCGACGCCACCGCCTTTACAAAGCATGTGGTGAAGGGGCCAGGCGCAACGCAGTTCCTCGACTGGTTCACCTGTAACAAACTGCCGAAAGTGGGCCGGATTAACCTGACCTATGCACTGACGTCTTTTGGCACGACACGCACGGAATACACCATCGTGCGCAACGGAGAGAATAACTATTACCTCGTCTCTGCAGGCGCCTGGACCGAGTATGATGCTGACTTCCTGCGTAAGGCCGCTGAAGACAGGATGGACGAGTTCGGCTACATCGAAATTCAGGATGTGACGACGCAGTGGGGTGTCTTCGCCATTGCAGGCCCGAAGTCTCGTGACGTTTTGAAAGAGGTGATCAAGGATGCCGATCCCGAAACCGCGCTTTCAAACAAGCGGTTCCCATGGCTGTCTGCTCGCCAGATTGAGCTGGGTATGTGCCCTGTGAATGCCATCCGTGTGGCCTATACAGGCGAGCTAGGCTGGGAGCTTCATCACCCGATCGAAATGCAGAACTATTTGTTCGATCTGCTTGAAAAAGCTGGTGAAAAGCACGGCATGAAGCTGGTCGGTGCGCGGGCGCAGAACTGGCTGCGTCAAGAGAAATCCTATCGTGCTTTCGGCAACGAACTGGGCCGTGACGCGACCCCGCTGGAAGCGGACCTGCCGCGCTTCGTTGATCTGGAAAAGGACTTCCACGGGAAGGAAAAGCTGGTCGAAACCGGTGTGCGCGTGAAATGCGTTACGCTGTTGATTGATGGGCCGGCGGATGCTGATCCGTGGGGGCGTGAAGCGCTCTATGCGATGGATGGAACTCGCGTGGGTCGTCTGACTTCAGGCGGGTACTCGGTGCACTTCGAGAAGTCGATTGGATTGGGCTATGTGAAGCCCGAACACAGCGAAATTGGCACCAAATTGCAGGTCAAAATGCTGGGCAAATTGTGGGATGCGGAGATCGTACAGGACAGCCCGTATGACCCCAAGAACGAAGTCATCCGCAAGGACGGCTAATTTTTCCGGCTGATATGATATGGGGCGTCGGAGAAATCCGGCGCCCTTATTTTATTGGCGCTCAAAGCGCCTTGGGTCCAGCGCGGAAACGGTTTCCGCGTCGAGATCGGGCTGCTTTCCGGCGATCAAGTCGGCTAGCAACTGGCTGGCGGCGGGGGCGCTTTGGAAGCCGTAGCCGCCTTGGCCAGCGCACCAGATGAAATGTGCATCGTGGGGGGAGGGGCCGAGGACGAGGTTGCGGTCGGGGGAGAAGGTGCGCAGGCCGGCCCAGTTTGCCAGAAGCCGCGTGACCGGTTCTGTCACGAATTCTTCATACCGCGCCAATCCCTCGGCCAGAACCATGTCATCGGCGAAGGCATCATGGGGGGTGCTGGGGTCTTCCTCTCCGGGGGAGACGATGAGCGCGCCAGCATCAGGTTTGGCATACCAGTCCTCGCCCGGGCCGAAGACCATCGGCCATGACGACACGTCCAATCCGGCGGGTGCCGGAAGCCGCGCCATGGAGCGGCGCAGAGGGGTGAAGCCGAGCGGCGCGATGCCTGCCATTTCGGCCACCACATCGACCCAAGCGCCAGCGGCATTAACCAGATTGCGGGCCTCGATTTCCGTCCCATCTTTCAGGGTCAGCGCCCAGCCCGATGGCGTCCGCCGGATCGCTGTGACCTCGCTCTTGGTGCGCACCTCGCCGCCGTTAGCCCTTGTTTCCTTTGCGAAATTCTGGACGAGCCGGTCGGTGTCGATGTCCCATGCTTCGGCGTCATAGGCGGCGCGGTCGACGACGGAAGGATCAAGGATCGGGATGAAGGAACGGGCCTCCTCGACGGTGATCGGGGTGAGGCTCATACGTGTCAGATCGGCGGTGTAGCGGTCTTCTAATTCGGCGGAGCCGACCAGCATCAAACCGCGTGGAGACAGCACCCCGCCATTGGCGTCACGGTGGTATTCGAGGCTCGCCATATTGAGGGCGATGACGGGTGGTTTGCCGTAGTTCCGCTCGAACAAAGCGGCGGATCTGCCGGAGGCGTGATAGGCGAGGGAGGCCTCGGATTCGAGGAGAATCACCCCCCCTAAATGGGACAGTCGCGCGGCGGCACTGGTGCCTGCAATCCCACCGCCGATGATGGCAAAATCGAACATGAGAGCCTCCCTTTTCACGGCAAATTGACATGGATGCAGGTGCAGCGAAAGGGACGATTTTCGCCCTAGATGCGCCATGCACAACCTATGCACAACTGATGCACAATCCATGCATATCGCACCTGCAGCATTTTGCGCCGCAACGCCGCAAAATGCGTCGCTTTCGGGCTGTGGTATGGCACGCGGAGCGATTTATACTCCGTAAGAGAATTTTATATATTCTGATGGGTTGTTTGTGGAATTGGCGGATACTGATACGCGCTTGGGGTTATAAAAAATCCGGCAAGGACGTAATATGGGTCACTATGGACAGCGCTTTCTCCCAGCGCGAGCGCTACGCTCTATCGGGGGTATTGGCGATGACCGCCTCGAAAGTTTTTCGCGCCTCGCGATGCTGACAATCGGCGGAGAGGGCGGGTATCTGGCACTGAGTGGCGACAGCGGCTGGCGGATCGTGTCGAGCTGCGGATTGCCAGAGAGCCGGTCAAAAAGCGAGTTTCCGCTCACCCTGAAGGATGACGTTGTGCCCTATGCGGTGAGTGACGCCGAAAAGGTGACGCTCTGGCCGTTCCTTGGGGCGTTCGAGACGCTGTTTGTCGCGCCAGTGGTGCTGCAAGGGGAGACTATCGGGCATTTGGGAAGCGTCAGTCAAACGCCGCTGGACGCCTGCCCGTACCGGATCGAGGCGCTCCGCGTTCTGGCGAAGGCGACGGGCGACTATCTGGAGGCGCAGGCGCGTATTCGCGAGCTGCTCGGAGAGTTGTGGAATCTGTAGATGCGTGCGTGCGCGAGCAATGCCGTGCGCACGCGAATTTAATTCATTTAATTAAGTATCAATTTGATCCTTTGTGGTGCCGTTTGGTGCGTGTTGCACATTCGGTGTGGTCGAGTGAGTTGATTGCATGTCCGTTCGGCGGGGAGGAGCCGCGGGCGATGTGGCAACGATGAGGGTGAAGGGGGTGCATGATGGATGATCTCATGCAGCGGCGGCGGCAGGACTACCTAGAGCAGGTTGTCGAGCTGTTTCCTGATGGAAATGAGCTGCTAGATTTGTTGTGCAGATCCGTTGCGAAGCTGTTGCAGTGCAGTTTCGCGACAGTTGTGATCGTCGGTGGCGATGAGGTGTTTGCCGTCGGAGCCTATCATGTGCCGGTGCGCCGTCTATCAGGGATGCGCAAGGTGCCATTTGATCGGACCAAACGGCAGGAGTTCACGAGTATCTCGAAGGATCTGAGCCACGCGTTGTTTCTAGGTCGGCAGAGTGCGGAGCTTCAGTATTTCGCACGCGTCCCGATGTGGCCGCATGGCGTCTATCTGGGAGGGCTTCTGGTAGGGGATGTCAGGCCTCATGCCGAATTAACCGAGGAGCAATGGCAGGGGTTTGAGGAGGCGGCAAATCTGGCTCAGAAAATCCTTTTGCGGAGCGAAGCGCTCAAAATACAGCTCGGGTCGCTAATAGAAGTCATTGTGCCCTGAAACGGTGTGTGAATTGAAACGGTTGGGCCAATGGATGATACTTTAGCTGCTGCGCAGAGAAAACGCTATCTACATGAAATTATGACATTTTTCCCTGACGGTGAGGCACGGCTGGATGGGTTGTGCGCAGCCGTGGCAAAACTATTGAACTGCCAGCATTGTTCATTGGCGCTTGTCTCGGACAGGACGGTATTTGCGATTGGTTCATACAAAGTCCCGGTTCGCGTGTTGGATTTTGACCGGCCCCGTCCTTTTGTGCCGTATGAACGGAGCGAGGTTTTTGAGATCACGGACGAGATCAGAGCCGCTTTGCATCTGGATTTGCAGGGGTTCGATATTGAGTACCTCGTGCGCGTGCCGGTGCTGGTCAAAGGGCTCTATGTTGGTGATTTGATTGTCGCCGACGAGAAAGCGCGGATCAGTGGCCTCAGTGAGAGTCAGTGGAACGGGTTGCAGGCTGCCGCGGAACTTGCTGCCAAAATACTCATTCGAAGCAAGGCAATCCGGTCGCAGCTCTATGGGTTGGCAGATGTTGTGGTTCCATAGGGCCGCATTTCGACAATTCTTGAAAAATATGATAAGGTTGGCGGATGGAACATGACCTCCTCGCGGCGAAGCGACGGCGCTATCTGGCAGAGATCATCGACCTGTTCCCCGACGGGGAGCCGCGTCTTGATCTGCTCTGTGAAGCGACGGCGCAACTGCTGGACTGCCAGCATGCCTCCATCAATATGATCACCGATAAGAAGCTCTTTGCCATCGGCGCCTATAACGTGCCTGTGCGCGAGCTGGAATTGGTGCGCGAGCGGCCGTTTGACGACTACGGGCTGACCGAGTTTCGCTGTGTGACGGATGAGCACCGTAAGGCGCTCTATCTGGACCGGCAGGGGTTTGACCTCGGCTATGCGGTGCGGGTGCCGTTCATGGTGGATGGCGTGAGCCTCGGCGGATTCTTCGTCGGGGGCGCGGAGCCGCGTGTGGACGGGCTGTCGACGGAGCAGATGGCCGGACTGAAAGCGGCGGCGGAACTGGCCGCGCAAATCCTGAAGCGCAGTGAGCGCATCAGAACGCAGCTGCGCGGGTTGATCGGGCTGCTGGTGACCTGATCACTCCGATTTGGACGGCGCGCCGCCTTCGAATATGTTTTCCTCGTGATAGCTGACAGGGGCTTCCTGCGCCTGTAGGTGGAGGCCATCGCCGGTGAAGGGGTGGGCGCGGGCCAGCGCCTCGTTAACCTCGACGCCAAGGCCGGGGCCGTCAGGGACGGGGATGTAGCCGCCCTCGACGCGCAGGGTGCCGCCGATCAGGGCGCTGTGGAAATCGGTTTCGATGGTTTCGGCCATCAGGATGTTGGGGATCGCGGCGGCGAGTTGCACGTTTGCCGCCCATTCCAGAGGACCGGCGTAGAGGTGGGGCGCCATCTGCGCGTTAAACGCCTCGGCCAGAGTGGCGATTTTCTTGCTCTCCCAGATGCCGCCCGAGCGCCCGAGCGCCGGTTGCAGGATCGACACACCCGCTCTGAGCGCGGCCATGAATTCGCCGCGCGTGGTGAGGCGTTCGCCGGTGGCGACGGGGATGGTGACGGCGGCGCTGACGCGGGCGAGTTCCTCAGGCGTGTCCGGCGGGATCGGTTCTTCGTACCAGAGCGGGTCATAGGGGGCGATGGCCGCGCCCATGCGGATCGCGCCGCCGGTGGAGAATTGCCCATGCGTGCCGAAGAGGAGATCGGCGCGGTCGCCCACGGCATCGCGGATCGCGGCACAGAATTCGACAGAGCGGGAGATGTCGCGCATGGAGGGCATGTGGCCGGAGCGGATCGTATAGGGGCCGGCGGGGTCGAATTTGACGGCTGTGTAGCCCTTGGCGACCATGTCGGCGGCGCTCTCGGCGGCCATTGCGGAGTTGACCCAGAAGTCCGGTAGGGTGTGGCTGGCGCGGGTGGGGTAGAGGTAGGTATAGGCGCGGATGCGGTCGTTGACCTTGCCGCCGATGAGGGCGTGGACGGGGCGCTCGCGGTCCTTGCCCAGGATGTCCCAGCAGGCGATCTCGAGGCCGGACCACGCGCCCATGACGGTGAGATCTGGGCGCTGGGTGAAGCCGGAGGAATAGACGCGGCGGAACATCAGTTCGATGTCTTCGGGGTTGGAGCCGGCCATATGGCGTTCGAATACATCGCGGATGACGTGGGTCATTGCCTCTGGCCCGACGGTGGAGGCGTAGCATTCGCCCCAGCCGGTGATGCCGGTGTCGGTGGTCACCTTGACGAGGATCCAGTAGCGCCCGCCCCAGCCGGGGGCGGGAGGCGATGTGACGATGATATCGAGATCGGCAAGTTTCATGGGAGGCTCCTCTCGCGGGGCTTAGTCGAAGGTGATGACGTTGCGTTTGGCCGCGCCGGAGGAGGTGTCGGCGATGGCTTCGTTGATCTGGTCGAGGGACCATCGGCCGGAGACCAGCTCATCGAGTTTCAAGCGGCCCTGCTGGTAGAGATCGACCATCCAGGGAATGTCGCGCTTGATCACCGCGTCGCCCATTTTCGAGCCGACCATGCCCTGACCGAGGGCCGCGAAATTGCCCGGCTCGTAGCTGGAGGCGGCCCCTGAGGGCGGCATGCCGACCATCACCACCTTGCCGCCCTTGGCGAGATAGTTCGGGGCGGTGTCATAGGCGCGCGCCGCGCCGACGGTGACGAAGACCGCGTCCGCGCCACGGCCAAGGATTTCACGCACAGTGCGCCACGGAGCCTCGGTGCTGGCGAGCACGCCGTCCGTCGCGCCGAATTCGCGGGCGATGGCGAGCTTGTCCTCGGTCATGTCGATGGCGACGATCCGGCGGGCACCGGCAATATGCGCGCCTTGGATGGCATTGAGGCCCACGCCGCCCGCACCGATCACAACGGCATCCTGCCCGGGGCGCAGGCCGGCGGCATTGACCACAGCGCCAACGCCGGTGATCACGCCGCAGGCCAGTAGCGAGGCGGTTTCCATCGGCATGGTTTCGGGAATGGTGACGACCTGACTTTGATCGACGACGACCTTTTCGGCAAAAGCACCGGAAGCCATTGCCTGATGCAGCTTGCCGCCGTCGGCAGTTTTCAGGGGGCCGTGGTCGCCGTCATAGGGCGTGTCGCAGATCGTGGGCCTGCCGCTGCTGCACGAGGGGCAGGTGCCGCAGGCGCGGATCAGCGTCACCACCACACGATCCCCAAGGGACAGGCCGGCGACATTCGGCCCAAGCGCCGTAATCACGCCCGCTGCCTCGTGGCCGTAAACGGCGGGGAGCGAACCGCCCCACGCGCCGGAGGCATAGGTGATATCGGAATGGCAGATCGCCACAGCGCCCAGCGTGACCTCGACCTCGCCCGCGACGGGCGCGCGCAGTTCGACCTCTTCCACGGTGAGCGGTTCGCCGAATGCGTGGCACACGGCGGCACGGATTAGAGCCATGCGGATGTCCTCCCTGACAATCGCTTATTTCGGGGGAGCCTGCGACGGGCAGCTGCGCTGATCAATCCTGAAAGCGACGGCGTGTGGAAAAAATTACGTGGCGTTTCGCGCGGTGCTAGATGAAACGAAAAGTGCCACACCGCCGAGCGCAAGCAGCGCCGAGAGGAGGAACGGTGCACCGGGCAAATAGAGCCATGCATCGGCTGCCGTGAAATAGGCGAAAATGCTGGTCATGATCAGGGGCGCGACGATCGTGGCGAGCGCGTTGATTGCGGCCATCGTGCCTTGCAATTCGCCCTGTTGGTTGTCGTCCGCGGCGCGCGACAGGATTGCCTGAAGGGCTGGCCCCATGATCGATCCCATCGAGGCAAAGACCGCCAGAGCGATTGCCATGTATCCGTTCGAAACAAAGGCGAAGCTGGCGAAGGCGATGATGTCGATGGTCAGGCCAATAAGTACCGTTCGGTATTCGCCGAAGCGTTTTAGAATGGGGCGGATCAGGACGCCTTGGGCAAAGATGGTTCCGATGCCGTAGGCGCCGAGTGACAGGCCGATAAGACCCGGCCCCCAGCCGAAGCGTTCCTGTCCGAAAAAGGCCCAGACGGCCGGATAGACGAAGAAGGCGATGCCCGCCAGAAAGAGCATGACGAGGAGCGGCGCGAAACCGGGCAGCGACCCGACGTGCCTGAACGCGCCGAGCGGATTGGCGCGGCGCCATTCGAAGCGGCGGCGGATGCGATCCGTCACGGTTTCCGGCAGGATGAAATAGCCGAAGCCTGCGTTCAGGATGGCGAGCGCTGCGGCGGCATAGAAGGGTGCGCGGGTGCCAAAAGTGCCCAAAAGCCCGCCAATCATCGGACCGAGCACAAACCCCACGCCGAAGGCCGCACCGATCAGGCCGAAATTCGCGGCTTTTTCCTCGGGTTTGGAAATATCGGCCATATAAGCGGAAGCGGCGGAGTGGGTGGCGGCGGTGATGCCAGCGACGATGCGCCCGACAAACAGGAGCCAGATGGTGCCCGCGACAGCCATCACCAGATAGTCGGCCGCCATGACGACAAGGGTGACAAGCAGGATCGGTCTGCGGCCATACCAATCGGAAAGATTGCCGACCGTTGGCCCGAAAAGGAACTGCATGACGGCGAAAGCGGTGGTCAGGATGCCGCCCCAGATCGCAGCGTTGCCGAGCGAGCCTCCGTTCAACTCGCGGATCAGGTCCGGCATGACGGGCATGATCAGGCCGATCCCCATGGAATCGATCACGATGGTGATCAGAATGAACAGAACAGGCAGGCGCATGACCATAACTCAATACTTCTGAGACATGGCTGTAGCGGGTTGGGGCGCCAATGCAACCCGCGCCGTCACGTCACACTAGATATGGCCGATCTCTGACATGAAGTGTGTCAGGAGTTCGGCGTAGGTCTCCGGTTCTTCGACGCAGGGGAGGTGGCCCGAGCGGCGCATCAGCTCGAAGCGTGAACCGGGGATCAGGTCGATGGTTTCGCGCACCAGATCGGGGGGCGTTGCGCCGTCATGGCTGCCAGCGATCCCGAGGGTGGGCAGGCGCAGACCGGAGGTGGGGGTGTAGAAATCTGTGCCGGAAATTGCGGCGCTGACGCCAGCGTAGCCCTCGACCGGCGTGCGGATCAGCAGATCGCGCCACGGCGCGGCGGCGGGGCTTTCGCGGAAGTCCTTGCCGAACCATCGTTGCAGGATGCCATCGGCCATAGCCTCCAGCCCTTTGGCGCGGACGGTGTCGATGCGGTCCTGCCAGAGTTTGGGATTGCCGATCTTGGCGGCGGTGTTGGAAAGCACCAGTGCGCGGATCAAATCCATCCGTTTCACCGCCAGCCCTTGAGCGATCAGGCCACCGACGGAGAGGCCGACGAAAACCGCGTCTTTGACTTCGAATGCATCGCAGACGGCCTCCGCGTCACTTACCAATGCGCCCATCGTGTAGGGGCCGTCTGGCACATCGGAGCGGCCATGGCCGCGCTTGTCCATGCGGATAATCCTGAGCCCCGTGGGCAAGTACGGCAGGACGGGATCCCATAGCGTGTGATCAGTGCCGAGCGAATTGGCGAACACGACTGTGGGGGTGTGGGGGTCCGCCATGCCGTCGAGCCGCGCGTAGAGGGCAACGCCATCGCGGGTGATCATCTGTTCTTGCATGTTGGTCCTTTCGCGGGATCAGGCGGTCTCGTTCAGCATCATTGCGTAAAAATCGGCATCGACATTGCCGCCCGTGGTGACGGCGATCACGTCCTCGCCCGCGATCTCGTCAGGGTGATAGAGAGCGGCGGCGAGGGCCACGGCACCGCCCGGTTCGACGATGATGCGCAGGTGTTCGAAGGCAGCGCGCATTGCATTCAGAACTTCAGATTCTGTGACAACGAGGCCAGAGCCGCAGAGCCGCTGCATGATCGGGAAGGTCAGTTCGCCGGGCGTGGGGGTGATGATGGCATCGCAGATGGAGCCGGTTGTTGCCGCATTGCGCTCACGCTTGCCGGAGATGAGCGAGCGGGTGACATCATCAAAGCCTTCAGGCTCGACAGGGCGGGGGGTGAGGCCGGGGGCGTCGGCCTCCAGTGCCAGTGCAATGCCGGAGGTCAGGCCGCCGCCGCCGCAGCAGATGAGGACATCGGCCTTGGTTATGCCTTGGGCGGCTGCCTGGGCCGCGATTTCGAGGCCGCAGGTGCCTTGGCCGGCGATCACTTCGGGGTGATCGAACGGTTTGACGAGGGTAAGGCCGCGCTCGGCGGAAAGGGCGGCTCCGATGGCGTCGCGGTCTTCGGTGGCACGGTCGTAGAGCACCACTTCGGCACCGAATGCGCGGGTGTTGGCGATTTTCACGGCGGGGGCGTCGGCGGGCATGATGATGACGCAAGGCGCGCCATGGGCGCGGGCGGCGAGCGCGACGCCCTGCGCATGGTTGCCACTGGAGAATGCGATGATGCCGCGTTTGCGGACCTCGTCCGGCAGGGCGGAGATCGCAGACCAGCCGCCGCGGAACTTGAAAGAGCCGGTGTGCTGGAGGCATTCGGCTTTTACCCAGACGCGGCGGCCTGCGATGAGGTCGAGCGCGTCGGAGTGCAGGAGAGGTGTGGTACGGACATGGCCCTGAAGCCGCGCGGCGGCTGCGCGGATGCGGTCGATATTCATGGGAGGCGCTGGCTCCATTCGGTGAGGGTGGCGAGGGCTTCGGGCTCATCGAGGAAGGGGACGTGGCCGCGGTCGGGCACGTCGGTAAAGAGCATATCGGGGCGGGCCGCTTGCATGGCGGCGGTAGTGTCGCGGCTGAGAAGCGGCGAATTTGCACCGCGGATCAGGGCGAGCGGGATATCCGGCAGGGCGTGGAAGAGAGGCCACGCATCGGGCGGGGGTGTCGATGGGTCATAGGCCGCGCGGAAGGCATCTGCGAGGGCGGGATCGTAGCGGAGGGTGAGGCCGTCATCGCCTTGCGCGTAGAGATGGCCCGCCATCTCGAGCCAGCGGTCATGCGGGACATTGGCGAAGCCGTGCAGCGATTTCGGCAAGGCGCGGGCGGCGTCCTCAAGCGTAGGCGCGGCGGGGCGCTTGCCGATATAGGCGGCGATGTCGGCGAGGCCTGCGGCGGTGAGTTCGGGGCCGATGTCATTCAGCGCAAGGCCGGTGAGGCGCTGAGGCCGGGTCGCGCCGATGAAAAGGCCGATCAGCCCGCCGCGCGAGGTGCCGAGGATGGCGGCGCTGGGCAGGGAGAGGTAATCGAGAAGGGCCAAGGCATCAGCGGCTTCCTGCGGGATGGAATAGAGCGATGGATCAGTCCAACTGGACTGCCCACGGCCACGGTAGTCCATGCGGATCAGGCGAACGTGGCTCAGGTGCGGCGCTACGAAATCAAAGTCGCGCAGATTGCGGGTGAGGCCGGAGAGCGCCAGAACCGCGGGCCCGCTGCCGCTATCCTCATAATAGAGTTCGGTTCCGTCAGCGGCGGCGAAATGGGGCATCAGACGAGCTCCGGCAAGGGGGAAAGGCTGTCGAGCACGTGGTGCGGGTTTGCGTAGAGGCGGTCTTGCGGTTCGCCGATGCGGTTGATCCATGCGGTCTGAAAGCCGAAGCCTGCGGCACCGGCTGCGTCCCATCCGTTGGACGAGACAAAGAGCACCTCGTCGCGGGCGCAGCCGAGTTGCGTTTCAACCAATTCGTAGACGCGTGCGTGCGGTTTGTAGACGCCGACGCTCTCGACCGAGTGCTGGGCCGAAAGGAAGCCGTCGATCCCTGCGCTGCGTGCGGCGGCAGCAATCATGGCAGGCGTGCCGTTCGACAGGATCGCGCAGGTCAGACCGCGTGCGGTAAGCGTGGCGAGCACTTCGGGCACTTCGGGGTAGGCGTCGAGTTCCCAGTAGAGTGCGAGCAGGCGTTCGCGGAGAAGGGGATCACCGTTTAGGCCGTTGTTTTCGAGCGCCCAATCCAGCCCGTCTGCGGTGACTTGCTCGAAATCGGCGTGGCGGTCAGCCGTCGCACGGAGCCATGTGTATTGCAGCTGTTTGAGCCGCCAGTCGCGCGCGAGTGCGGGCCAATGATCGGCGAGTGCCGAGAAATCCGGCTCACTGGCCGCTTTGCGGGCGGCAGCGGCGACGTCGAAGAGCGTTCCGTAGGCGTCGAAAATACAGGTGGTGATTGGCACAGGGCATCCTTTCGGGAGTTGAGAGGAATTTGTCACGATCGCATCCGGGCGAAAAGACCGTTGTTTGCAATCTGTGTCGATCATGACTAGGTTTGCGCCATCCATCGGAGAACCTGCCAGACGCGGCCTCCGCAACTCACCCCAAAAATAGACGGAATCTCATATGACCCAGGTCAAAGCGGGCGACACCGTGCGCATTCATTACACCGGAACACTTACCACTGGCGAAACCTTCGACAGCTCAGAAGGGCGTGACCCGCTGGAGTTCGTGGTCGGCTCTGGCCAGATCATTCCCGGACTCGACAAAGCCATTCCGGGTATGGAAGTGGGCGACAAGAAAACCGTCGAGGTTCCGTGTGTGGAAGCCTATGGCGAGAGCGATCCGAATGCACGCCAGTCCATCCCGCGTGGTCAGATCCCCGAGAACATCCCTGTCGATCCCGGAACACAGCTGCAAATGCAGGCGCCGTCCGGTCAGGTCATTCCAGTTGTCGTCGTTTCGGCAAATGACGAGGAAGTGGTTCTGGATGCCAACCACCCGCTGGCAGGGAAAGATCTGACCTTTGCAATTGAGCTCGTCGGGCTCGACGCGGCCTGATTGCCAGCAGTCAAAAAGAAAGGCCCGCTGGTGACAGCGGGCCTTTTCATTTCCGGTATCGAAATCAGAGGTTTTCGGACTGCGGCATTCCAAGGACGTGATAGCCGCCATCTACGGTGATGATCTCGCCGCTGGTGCAGGCACCGGCATCTGACGCCAGATAAACGGCGGTGCCGCCGATGGCCTCCAGCGTCGCGTTGGAGCGGAGGGGCGCATTCTGATCGGTGTGTTTGTAGGTCTTGCGTGCGCCGCCGATGGCGGCTCCGGCCAGTGTCTTCATCGGGCCGGGAGAGATCGCGTTTACACGGATACCTTGCGGACCGAGATCGTTTGCGAGGTAGCGCACGGAGCTTTCAAGTGCGGCCTTGGCAACACCCATGACATTGTAGAACGGGGTGACGCGGTTCGAACCCTGATAGGTCATCGTCAGCAGCGTGCCGCCTTCGGGCATCAGTTCAGAGGCGCGGCGGGCCACGTCGATGAAGGAATAGCACGAGATCGTCAGCGAATTGCGGAAGTTCTCGCGGCTGGTGTTGATGAAACGGCCTGTCAGTTCGGATTTGTCGGAATAGGCGATGGCGTGGACGAGGAAATCAATCGTTCCCCAGCGCTCTTTCAACTCGGTGAAGGCGCGGTCAAGGGAGGCGTCGTCCATCACATCCGCATCGACGAGGATGTCACTGCCGACAGAGGCTGCGAGCGGCTCGACGCGCTTGCCGAAAGCCTCGCCCTGATAGGTGAAGGCCAGCTCTGCGCCCGCATTGTGCATGGCTTGGGCAATGCCCCATGCGATCGAGCGGTCATTCGCGACCCCCATAATCAGGCCGCGTTTCCCTTGCATTGAAATGGTCATTGTCCCAATCCCGCTAGTTATCAATCACGAAAGGCCGAGAGTAGCATCGAGCCATTCGTGCCACCAAAGCCGAAACTGTTGGTCATTACCGTATCGAGGCCCGCGTTTTCCACGAGGTTCGTGGCGATTTCGGCTGGCTTCAAGGCGGGGTCGAGTGTCTCGACGTTGATCGACGGGGCGATGAAATCGCCCTTCAGCATCAGGAGGCAGTAGATCGCTTCCTGCGCGCCGGTCGCGCCTTGGCTGTGGCCGGTCATCGACTTGGTCGAGCTGATCGGGGGCGTGCTGCCATCGCCAAAGACACGGCGGACGGCCTCGACCTCGCCGACATCGCCAACGGGCGTGGAGGTGCCATGGGCGTTGATGTAGCTGACGCTGCGGCCTTCGGGGATGGTTTGCAATGCGAGGCGCATGGCGCGCTCGCCGCCTTCGCCGGAGGGGGCGACCATATCATGGCCGTCGGAGGTGGCGGCGAAGCCCGTCACTTCGGCATAGATTTTGGCGCCACGGGCGCGGGCGTGTTCAAGCTCTTCGAGCACCACGATGCCGCCACCGCCTGCGATAACGAACCCGTCGCGGCCCGCATCGAAGGCGCGGGAGGCCTTGGTGGGGGTGTCGTTGTATTTCGAGGACATCGCGCCCATCGCATCAAATAGGCAGGAGAGGGTCCAATCCAGCTCCTCGCCGCCACCGGCGAACATCACGTCCTGCTTGCCCATCATGATCTGCTCGGCGGCATTGCCGATGCAATGAAGCGAGGTGGAGCAGGCGGAGGTGATCGAGTAGTTGATGCCCTTGATCGAGAAGGCCGTGGAGAGGTTGGCCGAGATCGTGGATGACATGCATTTCGGCACGGCGAACGGGCCGATCCGCTTGGGCGAGCCGGATTTCAGCACCGTTTGGTGTGCGGCAAACATCGAGGAGGTCGACGGACCGCCGGAACCTGCCACGAGGCCGGTGCGCGGGTTGATGATGTCGGTCTCTTCGAGGCCGGAATCCGCAATTGCCTGCTGCATCGCGATATGGGCATAGGCGGCACCTGGCCCCATGAAGCGCAGGGTGCGCTTGTCGACATGCTCTGCGACGTCGATTTTCAGCGTGCCGGCGATCTGGCTGCGGAAGCCGTATTCGGCCATCACGTCGCTTGCTTCGATCCCCGACTTGCCAGCGCGGAGGGCGGCTTCGACTTCTTCGGCATTGTTCCCGATGGGCGACACGATTCCCAACCCAGTCACGACGACGCGGCGCATATGAGGCTCCCTTACTGTTCTCAAACGTGTGTAAGACAGGGGCGGATAGGGAGCAAGCAGTTAGAGGGGCCGTGCGGATGCCGGTGGTGATCCTGTGGGTCAGGTCTTGCGTGCGGTGACGATCCAGGATGATGCTGGAAGGGCGATGGTTTGGCCGTCGTAATAAGGCGCGACGGCCTTCTTTATCTCGCCGAGGATTTCGGGGGCCATTGTGGGCGGGTTCAGGCGCAGGGCCGTCGCGACGGGATTTGAAAACTCTGTTATAAATTCGATGCAGTCATCAAGCGATCCCTGGCCCATTCTGTTGGTTTCGTCGAATTGATGAAGGGCAATTTCGGTGAAGCCTGACTTTTCCAGAACGGATTTCACCGTTGGCTCAAGCGCGAGGGAAAACGGGGTTGTAGCGGTGCCCGGTTTGGGGAGTCGCATTTCAGGAGCGTAGGGGCTGGCGGCATCGTAGAGGACGGTGAGCCACGGATTGAATTCGGGTGACCGCCAGCAAACAAAGGATAGCCGGCCGCCGGAGCGAAGCGCAGTTGCCATGTTTTCGAAGGCGGCGAGTGTGTCGATGAAGAACATGAGGCCGAACTGCGAAAATAACACATCATAGGACATGGGAGTGAATGGATGCGTCGCGGCGTCATCGCAGATGAAATCGACGGTGTCGCCAAATTCGGCGAGGCGTTGTCGGGCGACTTCCAGCATGGGGATGGAGGGATCTAAGGAGGTAACATGACCCGTCGATCCGACGGCAACGGCGAGAGCGCGGGTGGTCGTCCCGCAACCGCAGCCGATATCCAGGACGGCCTCACCGCGCTTTAGGTCGGCTGCTGCCACCGCTCGGGCTCCGAAGGGGTCATACATGAGGTCTGTCAGAGCGTTACGCTTGACCCAATTTTTTCCCTGCGGGCCGTTCCAAAAACTGATCTCGTCAAAGTTCGGGTTTTCTGCGGTGACGGGTGTTTGCATTCTGTCCTCGTAGGCAAGGGCTGTAATCCTAGCTGAAGGCTGAGCCGCAGCGCGCTTGACGTCAAACGACAAGAATTCATACCATCGATTAGTTTTTCTAATGTAGGTCTGTGATGCGCCGGTTGCCGAACCTGAAACAGCTGCGGGCATTCGATGCGGCTGCACGTCTGTCGAGCTTTCGTGGCGCCGCAGATGAGCTGGGCGTGACGCAAGCGGCAATCAGCCATCAAATCAAGGCATTGGAAGCGTATTTCGGGCGGCAATTATTCGATCGGTTGAATCGCAAAATCGCACTTCGAAACGATGCGCGAGAGCTGGCGGAAGATGTCGGTGCAGCATTGCGCCAGATCGAAGAGGCGGCGGCCCGTTACCAGCAGAACGAGATGACCGGAACGATCCGAATATCTGTCACGCCGTTCTATGCGAACCGAATGGTTTTGCCGTTCCTTGATGAATTCGCAGAAATCTATCCCGAAATTTCAGTGAAATTCGACTACAGCTATCAGATTGCCGATTTCGGGGAGGGGAAGATTGATGCCGCTTTGCGCTACGGACTGAGCGAGTGGGCCGGAGAAAGGCGTGAGCTGATCCATCGTGATCGAGTGGTGCCGGTTACGTCCCCGAAGCTCGTTGCTGGAGAGGAACTGCCCTTCAGTGCGGCAAAGATCGCGAGCTTTCCGCTGGCTGCGGTGGAGGGGCAGGAGCGTTATTGGGGACAGTGGTTCGCTGCGGCCAGTTTTGAAATGCCGGGCGCATGCGATATTTCACGCCATGCGCAGCGGGCGCTTGCGCTGGACTATGCGCTTGCGGGCAACGCGATCGCGTTGGCCGATCTTCCATTGATCCGCAATGAATTGGCGACGGGGTCTCTGGTCCAGCTCTCCCCGACCGCGACGACGCTGGATCGCGGCATCCACCTGGCCACGCCGGACAGTCCTTTTCTGGACAAAAGACTGACCGCCTTTGCCGATTGGCTCCGCAGGAGAGTTGCACTCTTGTCTGGTGGAGAAGTGGCGACCTAGCTTTCGCTGAGCGCCACTTTCATGTCCTTGACCTGATAGATCACTTCGCCGTCTGCTTCGACGATGCCGTCGGCCACGCCCATGGTCAGGCGGCGTGTTTGCACGGCTTTGGTGAAATCCACCTTGTAGGTCAGCATTTTGCGGTCAGGGCGGACCATGCCGGTGAGTTTCACTTCGCCCACGCCGAGCGCATAGCCGCGCCCAAGCCAGCCGCGCCAGCCGAGATTGAAGCCGGTGAGCTGCCAGAGGCCATCTAGCCCGAGACAGCCGGGCATGATCGGATTGCCGGGGAAGTGACACTCGAAAAACCAAAGGTCCGGCGTGATATCGAATTCAGCGACGACATGGCCCTTGCCATGCGCACCACCGTCACCGCTGATCTCGGTGATGCGGTCCATCATCAGCATCGGCGGGGCGGGGAGCTGCGCGTTGCCGGGACCGAAGAGCTCGCCTCGGGCGCATTTGAGAAGGTCGTCCTTGTCGAAACTGCTCGGGTAATCGGCCATGCGGGTCGGTCCATCCATTTGTCGTTACTGGTCTAAGTCGTCTAGCACCCCGTTGCGCGCGAGAGCAAGTCCGCTGCGCGTGTGGGGTGCGACTGATTTTCAATTGAAACCCGTGGGGGAAATCCCATATTGATAGGGGCCGAAGGAAAAGGAATCCGAAACGTGCAACATCTGATGCAGACAGAAGCCAAAGAGCGCGGGACCAAGTGGCTCGCGGGGGCCGGTTTGCGCCCGACGCGCCAGCGCCTGTCACTGGCGAAATTGCTGGTGGGTGACGGTCAGGATCGGCACGTGACAGCGGAAAGCCTGTTCGAAGCAGCATCGGCGGCGGATGAAAAGGTTTCGCTGGCGACGGTTTACAACACGCTGCGCGCGTTTTGTGATGCGGGCCTGTTGCGCGAGATTACGGTGGACGGATCGAAAAGCTACTTTGACACGAATACGTCGAACCATCCCCATTTCTATTGGGAAGATAACGCCCGCCTGACGGACGCGCCGAGCGACGAGCTGGAAATCACGCGCCTGCCGAATGCGCCTGCCGGTGCCGAAGTTGCTGCGGTTGATGTGGTGATCCGTCTGCGTCGCCGGTAGGCGAAACCGCTTACAGCATAAATGCTAGAACCATTGCCCCGGCTCC
>JAEPMR010000025.1 GCA_017643845.1 Marivivens sp.
ATGTTCTTCGTATGCGTCCAGAAGATGTCCGAGATACTCGCTGGTGCTGGCAGTTACGTGTCCCAAACCCGGCCAAGTGAACGGAAACGTCATACAGGTCATCGCAAGCTCGAGCTCAACGCCAAGTTTGTCGGCAACCGCAATTGCCGCATTTGGGTCCTTGTCTTCAGGCCAAAGATCTTCGTCGAAGGTGATCCAAGCATCGTTCTCATCATCAACATTGATCTCAGCCAGCAAAGCACCGAGCCGCTCTCCCGGGTTGGTGGCATCTTCGAGAAGCGCGATCCGTAGAAGCAAGGAAATACTCTCCTCATCCAGCCTCAGAGTTGGCCTGGAATCCACCACGTCGATCCTGGGCTCGGGCCGCGTATGACCATCAATACCTTCAACAGCTTTAGGCTCCTCATCGCCGCCTTCCAACCACCACGGCGAAATGAAGATATTCAGAGGAGACGCACCACAACTCGGGCAGTGCCAAAGGTTTTCAGCGATTTGAGCGCCGGTGATTTTGCCATCGCAGTGAAGACAAAACCATTCCGCTGACCGGTCACCGTGTAGCGGGTGAACGACTTCGCCTTTGGCATTTGGCTTGGTCGAACGCCGAGGCCAATCGGACGCAATGGATGCACGAGTTTTCACAGCCTGGGCTTCCGCAATCGCAAGCGCTTTTTCGACAAAGCCCGGGTTATTGGCTGGGCTGGTCTCTTTGTGTGTCGTCTCGATCTCCACCACGGGCTGCGAGAAATCAGCCTCGCCTATGAGGATACGCCACCCATCACCTTCCATGCGAATGTCACCGGAGACCTCAAAGAGCTGGTAAGCATGCCCATCAATCTCGCCTGCATTGATCGGCTCGTCGACTGGTCGCGACATGCTTTGCTCAATGAATTGCGGCCTACCTCCGAGTGAGGGGAAGAATTCACGAACAAAGGTGTCGGCCTTGGCAAGCTCTTCTTCGCTCGGCATCCAGCCTTGCTTGGCCTTGACCGTGAGCGCCTTCCAATGCGGAAAGCCAAACTCAGAGGCAATCGCATCAAGCGCCTCATGTTGGTTAGAGCGCGTGGCATGCGCATAGCGTTTTGCCAGGAGTTTCAGTTGATCGATTTTAGTTTTGGTAGTCATTGTTCAGTTCCCAAAATAGGGATCCGACTAGGTGCCCGCTACTAACCAGATCCCGAATTTGGTCTGGGTTGTTCATCTAAGAATGAAGTGCTGCGTAGCTTTGCGTGGCGGGCACACCGGCATGCACTAGAGGCCAAGTGCAACGTGGCGGATATCCTCAATATCGTCAAGGCGCCTATCCAATTGTCCCAGACAAATATTCAGACCGATAGGTCAGCTGTTGATTTCAGCCTCGAAAGCTTCAATTACCCCGAGGATATCATCGAAGTCCGGCGCGTCCCCGATTATCATCTCCCTCATGCCGGAATAGTCCCGTCGCAAGGCGGCAGTCAGATCCTCATTCGGCATCAATCTCAAAGACCCAGGCTTCGCCCTTTCGTAGTTGGCCCAAGCGGCTTTGAAGAAAACCGACTTGTGATGCGCGACTTGTTCCAGCAGGTCGACGCTGCTGACAGCACGCTCCTTGGCCTCGTGGCCGATGAGCTGGGCCATGTCGTAGTAGTGGCGTGACATCCGATCCGCGAGGGGTTTGGCGGGGTCTTGATGAAATAGCATGTGCAGGATCGTGGCCTTTTCCCAAAAGGTCCGCTCGACACCCAGCACTTTCACATCCACTCCGCCCGATCCCAGCAGGTCAGGAAAAGCCTGATGAACATATGGCGATATCTCGCGAACCTCGGCTGGCAAGTGGACGCCGCGCGCCCCAAACTCAAAGCGCACAATGGGTTTGACGTAACCGCCCGAGGCGTCCGACAAGGATGGATAGGCGAAGAGCAGGGTTTGTGCGTCGCCTGGGTCAACCGTCAAAGAGAAACCCTGATCCAGACCGGCATCGAACGCAGCCTGAATCTCAGCCAAAAGCGGTCCAGAGACTTCCGCCTCGGCCGCATCCTGCAACTCTTGCAATAGTTGTTTCTGTTTCTTTCCGGATAAATCTGGGTTTTCGGGATCGCGGTCGCCTTCGAAACCAAGCTGTGCCCGATCTAGGGATAGATCCACATCTTCCGAGAAGCGATGGATCACGTCATAGGCCTTGGAAAGGGAAGTCCCTCCTTTGAAGATCATGTGATCGCCAAAGGAGGGCAGGGCGAAAAGCTGCTTCAGGGACCAGCAAACCCAGAAGTCCTTCTCGATGATAGCCTTGGACATCCCGAGCCGCGCCGCTGCCTCCTGGAAGGCCTCGTCTCGTTGTTCAGGGGTGTCGTTGGCAAACTGATCCATGTTCAGGCGTGCGCAACGATCTGCTGCACGACAGGATGCATCCAGGCCGGCACATGCTTGATTTGCTTGGAAAGCAGAATTCGATCTTTGTCGTCCAACGCGCGTGCCAACTTGCCAATCACCTGATCATCGACCCGGTCCTTGCCGACATAACGCAGCGCCTGAAACACGGCACCGGTCTTCTGGCCAGCGCCAACAAGCGTCTTGGAGGAGGCATTGCGGAACTGGATCACCTGCCGACCGATTGTCTTGGTCCGTGTTGGCCCATCGGTCATGTAGGTCGGTTTGGACGGCACCTGAGTTGAAAGCCCCAACTGGTTGGCGGCCATGGCAGGGGAGGGCTGCAGAACCTGGTTGTCCTTACGGGCCACTGCCTTCGCGATATCGTCCGCGGATGGCGACAGATAGCCAAAGCGCGGGCTCTTCTTGGGATAGTCGTAGAGCCCACGCGTCAGACGGCGAATAACACCCTGATCAGCCAGACGTGACAAAGCCTGGTCCACGCTGGCGCGGGACCCGATGTCCAGAAAATCCGACGGTGCAAAGATCCCACCGCGGCCCTTTCCGATGATGCGTTGTTTGATCTTCGATGTGATCATGATCTATCTCCTTGTCAGAAAATATGGTATGTTTTTCTGAAAGTCAATGTTAGCGAATGCGTATCCATGGCCATCTGTAACGGCGGGTAGCGGTCTGTAAGGCAGACATTCGATTGAGGTGACGCAAGGAGCAAAGAAAAGACAGAATTTCAAAATGCTGAGCCGAAGCTCATTAACATTTTTGACAGAGCAAACTTACAAACACGGGCTCCTAGGGGAGTAGGCCAAATTTCTAGAAGCCTCACGGCCTTTTCAGGGCTTCCCGAAAAGATCTGGTGTATTCTCATCGCGTCGACCGCTTAAACCGTCGCCAAGATGCAGACATGGGTGTTTGATCCGTGTCAGGCCTCTACGTCCCTCGAAGTGGACCCACCCACCTCTGGGCATGCCAACACTTAGGATCGGAGCCCCGCATATTGGACAAGCCCGTTTGAATGACGCACCCTTCCTGCTTCCTTGACTACTCTGCAGCACCCAAACGCCACGGACAGAGATTGTTCGCCCCGTCACCAGTCGGCGGTTGTGGGCTTTTCGGTAATACCACCGTTCCGTCATCCTAGCCCCCTTCTTTCCTCAACTCTACTGCCGCTCGGTGTCGAACGTACGTAGAAGCCTTGTGGTATGGCCTCCTGCACCAGCCCGACATGCGAGATCAGACCCACGGCCCGATTGCCCTCTGTCAACGCAGCAAGAACCTGGATCACTTGGTCCAGCGTGCCCGCCCCATTCTCGGTGTCGAGGCTACCGAAGCCTTCGTCGATGAAGATCGTATCCATCCGGACTTTGCCAGACAGGCTCTCGACCACATCGGCGAGCCCAAGCGCCAAGGCTAGTGCCGCGATGAATGTCTCGCCACCGGACAGGGTAGCCGTTGGACGCGCTTTGCCAGTGTTAATGTCGAAGACCTCGATTTCGAGCCCACGCTTGCCGCGACCGCCAGATGCCTCGAGCCCACGCGTTAGCCGGTAGCGACCACGTGTCATAGGGTCGAGCCTCATATTCGCCGCCTCGAGAACCTGGTCGAACATTGCTCCGATCGCGAAGGTCTCGAGTGTCATCTTGAAATCGTTCTTGCCGTTGGCCAGATCAGCCAGCCCCCGAAGCGGACCGGTTTCGGATTCAAGCCGCTCGGTTTCGGCCAAGGCTTCGGCCAGCGATTTCTTGAAATTGGTCAGGGACGATACATCTGTTCTGGACGAGGAGAGCCCATCGTTGGCGGCATTCAATTTCTGGGTAGCATTATCGAGTGCCAGCTGAAGCGGGGCGAGGTCCGGGCGCTCGTGATCCGCACAAGCGGCCGTAGCGTTCTGCCATGTCGTGCGCGCCGCGATCAGGCCTTCGCGATGATCGGAAACCACTTTACGGTCGGTATCGAGGGTCGGAAAATGCGCTTTGCAAGCCTCGTATCCTGCTTTGTCCAGCCGGACCTCAGCCAGCCGAGCGCCAAAATCACCTTGCGCCTTTTCCACGCGCTGCGCCTGCGCGTTGCTCGCCCGCTTCGCTGCTTCAAGCTGCTCCTGCGCACGGGTGAGCGCTTCGCTGGCCGCTCGGTCCTTTTGCGTCGCTACTTCCAGCGCCTCGGAGAGTTGCCTTTGCTCGCGTTGAAGAGCCTCCCGCCGTGCGACAACCGCCTCGGGCGTGCGCAGACCTTCCGGTAGGGCCTCGACCACTGCATCACGCTTGGCGCGCGCCCCGGCGAGAGCGATCTCGGCCTGCCCTGAAGCAGTGCGCGCCGTAGCCTCGGCAGCTTCAGCCTCGGTCACTTTTCGTTTGAGATCGGCCAAATGCTCCGACATCGCGTCAAGATCGACGGCTTCTCCAAGCGTGGCGATGGCACCTTCCAGCCGAGTGATTTCAGCTTCGAGTTCCGCCATCGTACGCTCGGGCCGTTCCTGTTCGTCCAGCGCCCGCTTCTTTTCGTCCAGCCACGTTCGGCAATTGCCGAGTTCGGTTTCCGCCCGAACCCGGGCCTCGGCTGCAGTTCTCGCCTCAGCCTGCGCGTTGCGAAACGCTTCGGTCAAACCAGATTGCTCGGGCGCGCCATGGGCTGGCGCAGGATGATCGTGGGAACCACAGACAGGGCAGGGCGCTCCTTCAGTCAACTTTTCGGCCAGAATGATCGCCTGCGTTCGCGAAAGCCGTACCTCGGCCTCAGTCAGGTTCGCCGCGGCGGCCTGTTCCGCATCGGTTTTAGTCACCAGCTCGTTCGATGCCGCTTCGACCTTTCGTTCGGCGTCCGCAACAGCTCCCTGCGCCTTTGCATGCGCCGCTGCCTTGACCCGTTCCCGGTTGACCTCGGCCAACTCATCGGACAGCTTGCCTCGCACCGCTTCGGTTTTTCGTGCCTGTTCAAGCGCCAGATCGGTCGCATCACGCTGAGACTGGAGCCTTTCGCGGGCCTCTACGGCCTCGGTCAGCGCCTTCTTCGCTGAGGCTTCGTCCGTCGCAGCCTCATCAAACGCATTCTGTAGCACCGCTGCCTGCCCGGCCTGGCTCTCGATCGCCTCCAACTTTGTCAGGTCGGCCTGAACCTGCTTCCGTCGCTCCTCGTCAGACTGCACCTCGACCAGTTTTTGCGCCGCTTCCTTCTTCGCCCCATTAGCGGTATTGAGCTCTGCTTCCGCGTTGGAAACGGCATCCACCGCAAGTCGTCCGTCGTGCTTCGCATTGTGCCAAGCCGTCTCAAGATCACGGGCTTGCAAGGCATTGCTGACTGCCTCGACCCGCCTGGCCAGAGCATCGACCTCACCCGTTTTCGCCTCGAGGTCGTCAAGCGCCTGCCGCGCCGCGTCGACGGCAGAAAAAGCCTTTTCGATCTGTTCGCCTTCGGTCAGAGCCTTGCGCGCGGCTTCGTTCGCTGCCTCTGCGATCTGCTGAATTCCCTGCTTCTCCTCGACCTTGGCTTCCGCCGCGGAAATTCCTAGCTCCAGTGCCTCGGCGCTCTCGAATCCGCGTTCCTCAAGCCGGGCCACATAGAGTGCACGCTGGTCGCGCAACGCTCGTTCTGCCTCTGAGGCTTCTTCCTTTAGCCGGGCGGCGAGATCGCGATAGATCTTCACGTCGAAGAGATCTCGCAATATCTCGACCCGCGCATCAGTTTTTGCAGCAAGAAACGTCTCGAACTTGCCTTGTGGCAAGAGCACGATCTGGCGAAACTGATCTGCCCCGTAGCCCAACAGCGCCTCGACCTGTTGACCCACGACTGAGACCTTCTTTTCAGCAATGACGCGGCCAGACTGACTTGAGTCAAGTGTATCCACCGGGATTCCGGTGACGTCAAAAAGCGAAGCTTCCGCCGCGTCTTCTGTCATCCCTTCGCCTCGCGCCTTCGGGCGCTCTTGCGCCGGACGACGACGGATCAGGTAGGTTTTGGTGCCGAGTTCAAAAACAAATTCGACTTCAGTGGGTAAATCGGGCGCAGAGTAATCTGAACGCAGCGAGCGAGGTTCCTGATCGGTCTTGGTTGGTGCCCCGAAAAGCGCGAAAGACATCGCCGAAAACAACGTCGACTTCCCAGCCCCTGTTTGGCCGTATATTCCGAACAGCCCTGTTTCCAGCGCGGAGCGGAAATCTACTACCTCGGTTGTCGCGAACGGCCCAAAGGCCTGAAGCGATAGGCGAATGGGTCTCATGTTTGTTCCTCCCAGGAGGCTGAGGCGTGGAGCTTTTCCGCGACGATCGTTACTTCGGCGGCATTTGGCTCCCGGCCGCGCACAACCTTCATGAAGTCGCCGACCATCTCGATCGGCGTGACCGCGACCCGCCCACCGCCAAGCATTTTGGTCTCTGGGGCACGACCCTGTCGGTCGTAGGCAAGATGGCAGGCATTGGGGTAGGTCGCACGCAACCGCTTCATCGGATCTATCAGAGGGTTTTCATCCGTTAGATTGGCCTGGATGAAGTCTTCAGACGGCGTTCCTGCCAGAAGATCCGAGAATGCGCCGGTCAGCGAACGCACTTGCCGGATCGGACGGAAAGCCACGGTACGGATCTCGACTCCTTCAGCTTTGAGATCGACGACAGTCATGGATTTTTCACTTCCCGCCTCGTCGAAACCGAAGGCGAGCGGTGCGCCGGAATACCGAATATGGCTCGCGCCTACTTCCTGCGGCTTGTGCAAATGCCCCAGTGCCACATAATCCGCCCCGTCGAAGACATCAGAGGGCACAGTTTCGATCCCGCCGACCCGTGTCAGGGCGCGCTCGGTCTCACCGACCGCTCCGCCTGCAACGAAGGCATGAGCCACTACGACCCAACGCGCTCCTTCAGGCACCTGAGCCCTCGCTGCGGAGATTTGGGCTGCGATGACATCTGCTGGCGTGCTGATACCCTCATCCCCGAACACTTCCCGCGCGGCATATTCATAGGAAAAGGGCAGCGCGGAAAAGGCGATCTCGCCATGCTCGTCACTCAGCACAAGCGGAGTCTCCACCGCGTCGGCGATTCCGCGCACCAGCACCCTCGACGCGGTGGAGAAGACAGACATTGCCTCGATCCGGTCACCGGAATCGTGGTTTCCCGAGATCATCACCACCGCGGCTTCGGTCTCTTCTGCCACACGCTTAAGAAAGCGATTGAACTGCCGGATGGACGAGTTGGGCGGTGAGGCGCGATCAAAAACGTCCCCAGCGATCACAAGAACATCGACGCGTTCGACCAAGAGCGTCTCGAGAATCTGGCCTAGGACGACTTCATGATCCTCCTCAAGGCTCAACCCCATGAACTGACGCCCTAGGTGCAGATCTGCAGTATGAAGTATTCTCATGTCGCACCGTCAATTATTACACATGTAAAAACTATATGGACAATAGTGAAGAGTCAAGGTATCCTTCCCCCATGCCCTTCGAAGACCTCAAACATGCCCAGCGTGCGCGCCTGGAATACCTCGACAGACTGTTTTTCTGGGACGGTGCAGCGACTCGCGCCTCCTTGATCAAGCGTTTTGGTATTTCGAATGCGCAGGCCGCACTCGATTTTCGGACTTACCTTGCCGAAGCGCCAAAAGGTGCACTGCACTATGATGCGTCGTCGCGCCAATACCTTGCCCGTGGCAGCTTTGAACGGCTCAGTGGCAAGACATCCTCGATGGAGTTGGAGCAACTCTTGGTCGGCACACCATCTCCCGCATTCGATAGATTGCCAGATTTGCAACGTACTCAGGACCTGCGTGTATTACGGCCGCTCTACCGTGCCTTCAGGGCGAAAGAGGCAACGAGGATCGTTTATCAATCGATGCGAGATCCAGAACCGATGACTCGCTGGATTGCACCTGTTCGATTCGCTTCTGATGGCGTTAGGCTTCATGTACGAGCCTGGTGTTTTGAACGTGAGGGTTTCCGTGACTTCCATCCTGCTCGCATAGACCCTGATCAGTCTTTCGCAAAAACCAAGCCAGCCGAGGCGGTGCCCCGAGATGACGATTGGTTCACCTGGGCCATCCTGAAACTCAAACCGCATTCAAGATTGACTGAGGCGCAGCAACGCGTGGTCCGCACTGAATTTGGGTTCACCTCAGATGTGCTTGAGGCCAGAACCCGGAAAGCACTTGAGTTCTACACGGAACGCCGATGGGGTCTTGAGCAGAAAGAACCTCGTCTTGAACGGGTCTCTGTCGACTATATTCCGATGAGCGAGGAGGAGATCGATGCAAATTGATATGCGCCGCATAGATCCCTCAATCAACATGAACCGGTTCTATTCCGTGGAGCTGACTAAAGACTTGTTTGGTCAACACGGCATCCACCGACAATGGGGCCGCTTTGGAACTTGGGGGCGGCATCGCCATGATTGGTACGCGACAGAAACCGAGGCTGAATCTGCCCTTTCCGATCTGGTCAAACAGAAGCTGGCGCGCGGTTATCTGATCAAACTGCCTGTGTCAGAAGGCCAGGGGGCCTGAAATGTCGTCGTATGGAAAGTGGTCGCTACAAGGTGTTCCCCAAAAAGGCTGGACCTGCATCGGATTTGAGGACCTTGGTGAACCCGCCACCCAATGTGAAATGTGCGAAAGCCAGGACATCCGGTATGTTCACCAGATGCAGCACCCCGACTATCCGCATATTCTGGAGTGCGGCTGTGTTTGTGCCGGCAAGATGGAGGAAGACTACGCGGCCGCTTCAAAACGGGAATCCGACAGCAAGAACCTGGCTCAAAGGCGAGGGCGTTGGCTGACACGAAAATGGAAAGTCTCGCAAAGCGGAAATCACTACCTGAAAACGGACGGGTTCCACATTGTGGTCTTCCCGAAAGACAGCGGATGGAGCGGAACGATCACCCGATTAAGCACTGGGGCCGCAACTCAGGCCCGCCGCCTCTACGATACCCAAGATAAGGCGAAGCTTGGTGCCTTTGATGGCATGATCTGGTTAAAAAACCACTAAGGGGGCTGTCGGTTTGCCAATGGTTTCCTGCGTATCTACCATACGAAAGTTGCCGATTACTCGCACCTCAGCATCTGTGGATTTGGGCTTTCCAATATCGCCATCCATTGCGGTGCTGAACGGAGGCCAAAGCAGTCATCTCTGACCTTCCTTGGTGCTGCAAGCCCACGCGGTCGTACGCTGCAGGCGCACGTTGATCCAGGCGCCTTGAAGTAACAGACACTGGCGGTTTTCAAGATGAACGTTTGGACTTTCAATCCCCAACCGAGGTAGCGTTCCTGCTAACCCGATGCCTCCATAACTAGGAAGGAGATCCCGCCTCTTCTCCGGGGGAGGTTCTATCGCGAATAGGAGCATGCAGCGCTTCTCTGCGACACATCGAACCGAGGGATGCCCTCCCCTTCAAATCCCCGACCAACCATCCGCCTCTTGGAGGCTGAACGACACCACAATGCACGGAACAACTACACTTTGCTCACTGACCGAGAGAATGATAGCTTCCTGAGAAAACCTCGGCTCCCGAAAGGGGCGGCACAATCGGGCGCATTTTCGACATGCATATTGAACAGATCAAAATTGAGAACTTTCGGCTTTTGCAGAATTGCAGCCTCGACATGCGGGAAAAGACAACGCTTCTTGTCGGCAAAAACAATACAGGAAAAACATCCTTTGCTGTATTGCTGGAAAAGTTTCTGGAGCGTCCTGATAGCTTCACTTACACGGACTTTCCGATACCGGTAAGGCAAAAGATACTCAGTATTGACGATGAAACAAATGTCGAAGATCTCGCGATCAGGCTGGTGCTGCGCATAGCTTACGACGAAACTGATAACCTTGAGTTACTCTCCGAGTTCATGTTGGACCTAGATCCGACACGGCGACATACCAACATCCTTTTCGAATGTTGCATCGACAAGAAGAAGCTGCTCCGCGTTCTGCCGGGCGACCCTAAAGAGCGAAAGAAGTTCATTGAAAACAACCTCAGCGGTAAGTTCCTGGATTTTAAAGTTTATGCGTTTGATGATTTCGGGCACACCGAGGAGACGCCATACTACCTGGCGCACCGCGATCAACTGGAGGAGAAAGAACGATCTGAGGTGCGGGCGCTTTTGAACCTTCAAGTCATTCATGCCCGCAGAAATGTTGCAAGCTCGGAAGACAACGGGCGTGGCGCCAAGCCTCTGTCAGCGATATCTACAAGGTTCTTTAGAAAACGCGACATCGAGGCCAATGACGATGACGAGATCACCGAGTCAGGCGGTGAGAGCATTGAAAAGCTCAGATCAATGCTTGCCGGCATCGATGATCAGCTTGGAAAGCAATATGCGCAGGTTTTCGGGGGCTTTCTGAAAAGCTCACGCGACTTTCTGGAGCTGGGCGATTTGAAGGTCGTTTCAAACATCCAATCACAATCGCTGATCGAAACCTCATCGCAAGTCATATACGGCGAAACCGACAACTTTCTTCCTGAGCACCATAGCGGACTCGGATACCTGAACATCCTTTATCTACTGTTGCAGATCGAGTTGTGCCGTGACGACTTTGCCAGACGAAACGCCCCTCTTAACCTCCTGCTTATCGAAGAACCCGAAGCACACACGCATCCGCAGATGCAATATGTCTTCGCGGATAAAATCCATGGATTGATCTCGCAAATTCCAAATTTGCAGGCTTTGCTGACTACCCATTCGTCCCACATCGTTTCCAAATCGAACTTTGAGGACATCAGGTATCTTTCCCGGCTGTCCCCGGCGGAACCTGTCACGATCAAAAATTTCCACACTGATCTGAGCGCCAGGTACGACGAGCTTGGAGCGGACGGAGCGGCGCTTTTTCAGTTTCTCAAGCAGTATCTAACAATCAACTCTGCTGAACTGTTCTTCGCAAGCAAAGCCATCTTCATTGAGGGAACCACGGAACGCATCTTGCTTCCTCTATTTATTGAGATGCATGACAGGGAAAATGTTGGAGAAACCGTAGAGAACGGGCTGTCTTCGCAGAACATATCTGTGCTTGAAGTCGGCGCTAATGCGCGTGCGTTTGCTCCGTTCCTTGAATTCATTGGCGTTCGCACATTGGTCATCACCGATATCGACACAACCAAAGCGGTTGTCAATGAGAAGACGGGAAAGACCAGCTATTCCGCCTGTCCTGTTGCAGAGTCGAGCCACACCTCAAATGAAACCCTGAAGCACTTTCTCTCAGCCCCTGATCATAAGGAAGAGAAGGACTTCTCGGACTGGCACAAGCGTCTGGTAGATGGAACTGCCTCTTCGGGCGAAGGGCAGATTGAGCTTGCCTACCAGCTTGCTGAGGACGGTTACCACGCAAGAAGTTTTGAAGACGCTTTCATTTCGATCAACCTAGATAAAGTCAAGGCCCGCAAGGATACGTTGGCCGGTTTGAAAAACAGGGACACGCTGGAGGAATTCAGCGGCAATGACTTTTATTCTCTCACCGCTCAGATACTCGGAAAGAAATCCGAATTTGCCGGATCGGTTTTGTACCTGGCGCTTGTAGAAGGCGAAACCTGGAGTGTGCCAAAATATATCATGGATGGTCTGAAATGGATTCACAAAAACTGAATCCGGTAGATCGGATCGCAGAGCTTGTTTCCGGCGGCGGAAACTTTGTACTTCAAGGCGGGGCCGGAAGCGGAAAGACAGAGAGCCTGAAAAGAGTCGTTCAAAAGGTTCTGAAAGCCAATCCAAGCCTTCGTATTGCGTGCATCACTCATACGAACAAAGCAGCAGACGAAATTGCTGATCGTGTATCCGGCGATATCAAAGTTTCAACAATTCACTCGTTCCTGGGCGAGATTATTTCGCCCTTCAAGAAGAACATCCAACAGGTTTTCCCAAGGCTCTTCGAATTGCCCGAGTTTATTGCACTTGGAGATGAGCACTATGACGGCGACGAAAAGGTGAGGAAGAAGGGGGAGCACGACCGCTTCAAGAAGGTGCACGGCCAACTCGAAAAACGTCGCAGGACGGTACTCGGTGAAGACACAGCGAAGGTCACTGGAAAACGAGATTATGACAAGGAACCCAACACATACAATATGCAGCTCAATGGGTTGATCGGCGAGGTCAACAAGGAAATCCGCGACGTGCTGGCGGCGAGACAGCCGAATGAGTTTTTCTACAATGATACTGCCTTTGACAACTTCAGTGATCCTTCATACGGCCATGATGGCTTGATCGCGTTAGCCTGCCACTTATTTGAAAGCTTCCCGTTGCTGGGCAGGATCGTATCAAGTCGACACGACTGCATCTTTATTGACGAGTACCAGGACACAAGTGCAGATGTCGTTCGCGTCCTTCTCCGCTGTTTGCCTGAAGACGCCAAGACCGTAATAGGCCTGTTCGGCGACTCCGAACAGGCCATCTATTCAGATGGCATAGGAAGCGCTCAGTCACATATCGATGCCAAAGAGCTTATTCTTGTCGAGAAGGAGGACAATTATCGGTGCTCTCCCCAGGTCATTGATTTTAGCAATAAATTTCGGACAGACGGTCTAAAGCAGGATGTAGCACTGAAATCGCTTGATGACGGAACTCTTGAAACCATTGAGAGCCGCCAGGGCAGCGTGAAGCTGGTGTACGACTTGGCTCCTGCGGAGGTTGATACGGGAGATAAGGCGGAAGATCGGAAGACAAATACGGCATTGTTCAGAAGTGCACTTGATGCACTGGTTGAAAAGACCGCCTCTGATTATCCGGGCTACGTTCAGTTGAAACTGACGAATAAGTCTATCGCGAACGATGTCGGATTTGGAAGGCTATATCAGATCTTCGATGATCGATATTCAGAACCACGGGACCGCATGCGCAAGACGCTTGACAGGTTGCAGTTTGGTGAACTGGTTGACCTGGTTACTCTATACAGAGGTTTGCCTGGTGATAGGCGCTCGTATAACCGTCTAATCGCGAAATTACGGAAGCGCGGATTTTCCATAACGTCAGTGGCGGATAAGGCCAAGCTCGATGAAATGCTTCACTCGTTTGAGTCGAAGGATCGCGCCGCCTATGAGGCAATAGAGTATGCCGCCGAATGTGGCTTGCTAAGAATTTCAGACAGCCACAAGGCATTTGTTGATCGGCGCAATGAGCTTTTGTCAAAGCTTGCAGGTGATCCTGTCTTCGCTGAGTTTGAGGAAATATACCGGAGCGGCCACCGTACCAAACTCCAAATGTCAAAAGAGGTGGCTGCCACGAGTATGAAGCACATCAGCGTTGAGCTGCTGGACCGGGAATACGACGACAGTTTAAATGGCCTGAAACAGAAGAATTTTCTTGATTCATTGTTTTCTACGAAACTGCCGCTGGGCGAGATAATGGCGTTCTATGAATATGAGGACAGCGAAGGCGAGTTTTCTACGATGCACAAAACGAAAGGTACGGGCATCGAGAATGTGCTTCTCGTTATCGACGAGTATGGTTGGACGACAGAGTATGATTTCATGAGCTGCTTTTCGAAAGAGAACCCACAGTCAAGGCGGGAAATTGCGTCAAGAAAGCTTCTTTATGTTGCAAGTTCGCGAACGATGAAGAATCTCGTGTGTATTCGCCTGATGAAAAGTCAGGAAGAGGCGGACCAGATTGCAGCTTTCTTTCCTGAAGCCATCAAACTCTAATGGTTGACCAAAACCGGTTACCAAAATTTTCGGATGACATACATAACCGCTAGAAGGGCTCTGCAAGCGCCCACGCGAGTTCAGCATTGGCTATCTTCTTCACAATCTACTTTATTAACATAATAACTCTTACACGACAAAGATCGTGCGTATATTATGAGTTGCAATAGTATATTAATGGAGACATGCTGCATGCACCCTACCTACTAGGATGCGTCACATGCTTCGCTCAATACGAATATGCACTCTTTTGTTTGCTCTTGCACTGCTGGGTTCGTTTGCTGGCGCAGCCAATCGTGTGCAGGCTCAGATCTATCAGATCGACTGCGCAATATTGCTCTGCCTGTCTGGTGGCTGGCCCGCATCAGTCCCATGTGCCCGCGCGCGTGTCGAATTTATTCGCCGGATCACGCCTTGGCCCGTAGAGCCGCCACTGCAGATTTGGCGGTGCCCGATGGGCGCGTCGTATCATCCTAACGCACGAGAAAATGATCCGAGCCGACTCTATGATATTTTGTTCGCTGATCAGGATCGCCCGCGACCGCTCCTTTCGCCTGCCATCGAACCTCTGCCTACTGAAAATGCCGTAATGAATCTTCCGGGACCAACGCCCAGCCCACTTCCAGAAGGATTTGTACTCCAGTTGGTCCAAGACCGCGCAGACATCGACATCAGCGGTCCTGAGTTCAATTTCGTGCGTTCCATCCGCGTCTATGATGTCCGCTATGCACGCCAACATGAGTCCGGCCGTGATGGCGACTGCAACAGATCCGCGACGATCTATCTTGGCACTTATGGGACCCAAGGTGAATTTTCATGGGCTCAGTCCGCTCTATCGGCGCTGCCCGAAGCACATTCCGGGTTAGAGCGATGGGGCTCTAATTGCCCAAGCATCTATCATCGATCCGTCTTCGTAGATTGGCGTGACTATGAAGGAAACTACGGCTCCGAACAGGTCAATTACTGACGATGCGTAAGGTTTATTATGTTAAATATATCAGCTATCCTGACCTAAAATCTGTTCTACACTTCGCTTCGGAGGGCGTCATCTCTTTATAGAGTTGTCCTCTCGTCCAATCGGATGATCATGCCCAATTCAAAGGCATCCGTCGATTAGCTGTCATGGCACCTCGTGGTATCGGAAAGTGTGCGCCAAACAGCGTCTTTCCACTCTGAATATCGCCGATCGCGACGCTGCTTCGACCAATTCGAATGGAAACCACGATCAAGTTTCCAGAGCTTGCCGGCATCATCCATGCTTGGGTAGAGACCCACTGCTTGTCCAGCGAGCCAAGCTGCTCCCTTCGCCGTTGTTTCAACATCATCTGGCCTTGCAACATTGAGACCAGTTACGTCCGATAGAAACTGCATCGTCCAATCGTTAGCGCTCATTCCCCCATCTACGCGCAGCACTAAATTCTGCCGATCAATCTGAACGTCTTTTGACATCGCCTCGATTAAGTCACGAGTCTGGAATCCGACCGACTCCAAGGCGGCCCGGGAGACTTCTGCGGGACCAGTTTTTCGGGTTAAACCGTAGATTGCGCCACGACATTCGGCATCCCAATAGGGTGCGCCCAGTCCGGTAAACGCAGGCACAAAAATGACGTTCTCTGTTTCGTCAGCACGCTTTGCTAGACCGTCGGTCTCAGAGGCACTTCTGATGATCTGAAGGCCATCGCGAAGCCATTGCACGACTGCTCCTGCGACAAAGATTGACCCTTCGAGTGCAAACCGCCGCTTACCATTGAACTGATACGCAACGGTCCCCAAGAGCCGGTTTGTGCTTTTGACCCGTTGATCGCCAGTATTCAGCAACGCAAAGCACCCGGTGCCGTAAGTTGATTTAATCATTCCAGGCTCAAAACACCCCTGGCCTATCGCCGCAGCTTGTTGGTCCCCTGCGACACCTCGAATGGCAATTTCCCTTCCAAAGAGGTCTGAGCGCGTTCTGCCAAAATCGCCGTCACAATCCAAAACCTCTGGCAGCATGGCAATTGGTACACCGAGATGCGCACAGAGTTCCTCGTCCCATTCGCCGGTCTCTGTGTTGTAGAGAAGGGTTCGGGACGCGTTGGTGGCGTCCGTGGAGTGAACTTTTCCTCCCGTCAGGTTCCAAACTAGCCAGGTATCAACAGTTCCGAAAAGTAACTCTCCAGCTTTCGCGCGTTTGCGAAGAGATTGGTTGCGATCTAGTAACCACTTGAGTTTGGTTCCGGAAAAATATGGATCGAGAAGCAATCCTGTACGGTTGGCAAAAGTATCTTCCAGACCATCGTGACGCAGGTCGTCGCATAACGCTGACGTTCTCCGGTCTTGCCAAACGATTGCGTTGTGGACTGGCTGCCCAGTGTTTTTGTCCCAAACAACGACGGTCTCGCGTTGGTTGGTGACGCCTATTGATGCAATATTGGCGACATCAATACCTGCTCTTTCAATCACGCCTCGTGCGGTTGCGGCAATTGTTGACCAAAGCTCCAATGGGTCATGCTCGACCCACCCCGGCTTTGGGAAGACTTGCGTGATCTCTTCTTGCGTTACTGCAACTTGCTGGAGCTGGCTGTCGTACAGGATCGCTCGGCTCGAAGTTGTACCCTGATCGAGGGAGAGAACATATTTTGCGGTCATTCATTCGCCAAGGATCTGCGGTTGTTTATGAGGTCTGTGACGACGCTGGGATCAGCAAGCGTGGATGTGTCACCTAATTGATCGACTTCGTTCTCCGCCACTTTGCGCAGAATGCGCCGCATGATTTTGCCAGAACGTGTCTTTGGAAGACCGGGCGCCCATTGGATTGCGTCTGGCGTGGCGATTGGACCGATTTCGGCACGCACGTGATCGCGCAATTCTCTCCGCAGAGCGTCAGTTGGTTCGACGCCGTCCATCAGGGTGACATAGCAATAGATACCCTGGCCCTTGATATCGTGGGGGAAGCCGACGACCGCGGACTCTGCCACAGCATCGTGTAGCACTAGCGCGCTTTCAACTTCTGCTGTGCCCATGCGGTGGCCGGAGACATTGATCACGTCATCCACGCGGCCTGTGATCCAGTAGTAGCCATCTTCATCGCGGCGAGCACCATCGCCGGTAAAGTACTTGCCTTTATAAGTAGAGAAGTATGTCTGCACGAACCGCTCATGGTCTCCATAGACGGTACGCATTTGGCCAGGCCAAGAGTCCGTGATGCAGAGGTTGCCATCTGTGGCCCCCTCAAGAGGATTGCCATCATTGTCGACCAGTTGTGGTTGGATGCCGAAGAAAGGCGTTGCCGCGGAACCGGGCTTGAGCGCTGTGGCTCCTGGCAGCGGTGTGATCATGTGACCACCCGTCTCCGTTTGCCACCATGTATCAACGATCGGGCATCGGCTGTCGCCAACCACATTGTAATACCATTCCCAGGCTTCCGGATTGATGGGCTCTCCTACGGTTCCAAGGATGCGCAAAGACGAGCGAGACGTCCGTTTGACCGGTTCGTCGCCACCCTGCATGAGCGCGCGAATGGCGGTGGGCGCTGTATAGAACTGATTGACTTGGTGCTTATCACAGACCTGCCAGAAGCGTGAGGTGTCAGGATAGTTTGGCACGCCCTCAAACATCAGCGTCGTCGCGCCATTGGCGAGCGGCCCATAGACAATGTAGCTGTGGCCGGTGACCCACCCGACATCGGCCGTGCACCAATAAATGTCCCCTTCGTGGTAGTCGAAGACATATTCATGGGTCATCGAAGCCCAAACGAGATAACCGCCTGTGGTATGCAGAACCCCTTTTGGAGACCCCGTGGAACCAGACGTATAGAGGATGAAGAGCGGATCTTCCGCATTCATCTCTTCGGGCTCGCACTCGGCCAAGGCATCTGCCATCGCCTCGTGATACCAGACGTCCCGGCCTTCCGCCCATTCAACCGCGCCACCGGTGCGCTGAACGACGAGCACCTTGTCCACATCCTGTCCTTGCTCGGCCGCGATCCGGATGGATGCGTCCGTGTTGGCTTTTAGCGGCACCTTCTTACCGCCCCGAAGTCCTTCATCTGCTGTGATGATGAAGGAGGATTGGCAGCCGACAATGCGTTGTGCCAAAGCATCCGGTGAGAAACCCCCAAAGACGATTGAATGCACAGCACCGATGCGCGTACAGGCCAGCATCGCATAGGCCGCTTCCGGGATCATTGGCATGTAAAGTGTGACGCGATCGCCTTTCTTCACACCCTCAAACTTCATGACATTGGCGAGCCTGCAGACCTTCTCGTGCAATTCATTGTACGTGATGCGCGCATCGTCGCTTGGGTCATCGCCTTCCCAAATGATCGCCGTCTGATCGCCGCGGGTCGCCAAATGACGGTCGATGCAGTTGGTCGACACGTTTAGGTGACCATCCTCATACCACTTGATGGAAACGTCGGGATAGTCGTAGGTCGTGTTCTTGACGATGGTATAGGGTTTCATCCAGTCAAGACGCTTGCCGTGTTCGGCCCAAAAACCCTCAGAGTCGCTGACTGACCGCTGATACATCTCGGAATAGTCTTCCGCCGAGATATGGGCATTCACACCGACGTCTATCGGCACAGGGTAGGTCTTACTTTTTGTCATGGGCTCTGCTCTTTCGTTAGGTGAAGGGCCGGTTCTGTCCCCTAAACCGGCCCTCCCCGCTCGCACCTTTGGGAGGAATGATGCGGGCTGTTGGTTTACGTTTTCGGCGTCTAAGCCACTCGCGGACCCACCTTGTTTCGTGAGTGTTCGGCAATGAAATCATCAAGTCTTGCGGTCTGATCAGGGTTGAAGCGCAGGCCCATTTTGGAACGTCGCCAAAGGAAGTCTTCCGCGGACATGACCCATTCATTGGCAATCGCCCACTTGATTTCTGAGCTAAAGACACCATGCCCGAAGTCCGTTCCCAGATCCGTCTTGGACCGGATATCCTGGAATATGGCCTCTGCCTCAGTCCCGTACTGGCGAATGAGGCGACGGATCGTAAAATCATCGAGGAACGGCAACTGGGCTTGCAGTCGCGCGGTCAGGTAAGACCTTTCTGCCAGCTCGAAGTCCCCGCCTGGCAATGCTGCAGTTGCTGTCCAACTTGTCGTGTCCCGCGCAAACTCATCATCGATTTCTTTCAGTGCGCTTTCGGCCAGCTTACGGAACGTCGTGATCTTGCCGCCAAAGATGTTGAGCACCGGAGGTCCGAGAGACTTGTCGACACGCAACACGTAGTCCCGGGTTGCGGCACTCGCGGAACTTGCACCATCGTCATAGAGCGGACGGACGCCCGAATAGCTCCAAACGATATCGTCTCGTGCAATAGGTTCGTCCAAATACTGATTGACGAAGTCGATCATATAGTCGGCTTCTTCATCGCTACATTCAGGCTTAACCGATGGATCAACGTGCTCAGCATCAGTCGTTCCAATGAGCGTGTAGTCTTCCTCATAGGGGATGGCGAACATGATGCGGCCATCGCCGCCTTGGAAGAAATAGCATTTCTCATGTTCGAAAAGCCGCTTCGTGACGATGTGGCTACCCCGCACCAAGCGAACAGTTTCGGGCGTATTGATGCGCAGCTGATGCTTGATAATGTCTGCGACCCACGGGCCACCCGCGTTGACGAGCATCTTCGCCCGAACCTGCTTCGTTTCGCCATAGGGCGTCAGCAGCGATACTTTCCAAGCGCCATTCTCTTCGACAACTTCAGTGACCTTTGTGCGTGCAAATATCTTGGCCCCGCGGCTCTCCGCATCCTTGATGTTGAGCAGTGTCAAACGCGCATCTTCAATCCAACAATCTGAGTATTCGAACGCCTTTTTGAATTTCGACTTGAGGGGTATTCCTTCCGGTCCGGACTTCAAGTTGAGGGTTTGCGTGCCTGGAAGTATTTCACGAGTGCCAAGTTGATCATAGAGCAATAGCCCAAGGCGAATGAGCCATTGGGGCCGTCTTCCTTTCATCCATGGCATCACAAAAGACAGCAGCCTGGATGTCGGTGTGCTGCTTTCAAAACGCATATCTTGGTGCATCGGTAGCACAAATCGCATCGGCCAGCTGATGTGCGGCATTGCCTTGAGTAAAACCTCGCGCTCGATCAAAGCTTCCTTGACCAAACGAAACTCGAAGTATTCCAAGTAACGCAATCCACCGTGAAAAAGCTTGGTTGAAGAGGACGAGGTAGCTGAAGCGAAATCATTCATCTCAGCCAATGCAACACTGTAACCGCGACCGGACGCATCTCGCGCCACCCCGGCTCCATTGATGCCGCCCCCAATGACGAAGATGTCAAATATTGCTTCCATACCCTGACCTTTTTCCTGCTTTACGCAGGGAATGAGCCAGATGCGTTTGGAATCCAGCTCATTCGTTTGGGTGGCTTCAGGCGCGCGGAACAAAGGTGTGCATAGAATCACCTAGTCAGCGCTTATTGTCGCAGCTTGGATTTCGATTCAATTTGGCTACGCTATTGGCATGCGCCTGAGTGCTTTTATTGTAAAACTTCCAAGACCTTTGCAGCAACTGCTTCGCCGAGAAGTCGATGATTGCTCGCGGACATGTGAAGACCGTCAATTCCATCAATGGTAACTACCGAGGCAGCATCAAAACATGGTGTTGCCTTTGACTCTGCCAAGTCGCAAAGCACTCCGCCAAGTTCGATCGAAGTTTCTATACTTGTCTCAGAAAACGTGGCCTGAAGCCAATCCACATCTGGAATCGCACCCAATGGAGGCGGAGCAACAACAAGCACCTTTGCAGGTGGATAGCTAGTAAATACGCCCGTACTACGCTCAACTTCTGCGACCAAAGACATGATGTCGTCGCTGATGTCCTCTGCACTTAGACCATAGGGATCTTTTACGTCATTGGTACCAAGCGCAATAACAACGAGGTCAAGCGGCATATGTGAACCCAACGCTGCTGGAAGATATTCTAGTCCATTTGGACCAGCACCTCCTAACCCGACATTTTCGTCAGACGTGGCTGCCGTTCTCCCTGACAAAGAGTCGTTAATGACTACAAATCCGTCTCCCAGTATGGTTTGCATGACGCTCGGCCAACGGACGTCAACCGGATAACGCGTTGTAGGAACCAGTTCAGGAACTGGTACCCAGCCCCATGCATTTGAATCGCCGAAGACCAATATTCGAGCATCTTCGGCCTTAACGGCAATTCCACTGAACGATAGAGCAAATGCAGCCGCAGCGGGCAAAATTCCAAGTTTCATTTTTTTTCCTTTCGGTTTCTTTTCAGCATGAAAACTCAAACGAATGAGCAAACTCAGGCGAGTATCTCCTGCACCTTTGAAGCAATAGCATTGCCGAGATCGTGGTTGTTCTCGGGGGTGAAATGGATGCCGTCGCAGCCATCGGTCGTGATGAAGTCCCCGGCGTTCAAGAAGTCGATTTTCATGAAGTCGGCCATGTCTCTGTACTGTTGTCCAAGCTCAGCTGACTTCTCGTGGGCCCCTCCAAACATCCCTTGGAAGAAAGGATGCGGCATTGGTGTGAGTGGTGGCGGAGCGACGACAAGGCATCTGGGAGCCGGATAAGGTGTCCCAACGCCGTAGGCGCTTGTCAAAACCTGACCGACCAGTTTCGACATCCCATAGGCGATATCAAAGGGTGTCCGGTTGAAGAACGGCTTCGTGTCATTCGTGCCGAGCATAATGATCGCAAGATCGAGCGGCAGGTGGCTGGCCAAAGCCGTTGGAAGATAAGCACTCCCGTTCAGTCGTGGATCATTGGGATCATCTACGCTTGTTGTACGAGCGCTGAGTCCCTCTTCAATGATGTGATAGCCATCTCCCAGAGCTGCTGCCATTGCACCGGTCCATCGTTCTTCATACGGATAACGATAAGTCGGGCAGCCCTCCACCACCGGGATCCAGCCCCAGGTTAGGGAGTCTCCAAAGCAGAGAATAGATTTTTGATCCGTCATAGTTTCCTCCTGTCGTACGACGTCTGAATTATGGTTAGTGATTACCGGTCGGAACGCATCAGGCGCACAACGACCAAGGCTGCGATCAACGTGCAGCCGGTAAAAATCTGGTCGCTCCAATAAGGCGCACCGGTCAAAATGAGACCCGTGATGCCAAACTGAACCAGCGCGATCGCGACGATCGCACCTCGCACATTGTAGACCCCAAGCTTAAATGCAGCGGCGCTCAAAAAGGCCGCTGTCAAGCCAGGGAAAAGCAGGTCCGGACCTACATTTGGCGACCCCAGTTGTGCCCTAAACAGCTGCACTGTTCCGGCTATGCCTGCAAGAAATCCACCGAAAGCAAATGCCATGAGCTGCAGACGACCGGTCTTGATACCGACCATTCTAGCACTCGGTTCGGATGAACCGATTGCCTTCCAATGACGACCAACCGGCGTTTGCTCCGTGATGTACCAAACAACAAAGGCGGTCACAGCCAGATAGATGAGTGGCAGTGGGAGACCCAATGGTTTGGGCTCGGATAGCATCGCCAAGGTATCGGCTGGCAGTCCATCTTCGATAACGCGACCACTCGCCAGACCTGTAATGACAGCGATTAGGATCGTGAAAGTGCCTAAAGTGGTTATCAGGGATGGGACCTTGAAGCGAACAACCAAAAATCCATTGATGAGGCCAATGAGCGTCGCAAGCGTCAACGACGCGCCAACAGCAGGAACAAGGGCCCAGCTGTAATGAGACATGAGAGACGCCGCTGTGAGCGAGGTGACGGTCAAAACCGCTGGCAGAGACGCATCAATCTCTCCTGCGATAAGTGGAACAAGCAATGCCAATGTAATCAGACCCAAAATCGCTGAGCTGTTTGCAACGACATTCATGCTCGCTGTCGTTGGAAAGGTTTTTGGGGCTAACAGAGAGAACATCAGGATTTCTGCCGCAAGCAAAATGACCATCCCATAGGGTGCCATCTGCGTGAGACGCTTCTTGCGAGGTATCTCACTGGTTTTCAATGATAGATCATTCAAAGTTTCATTTGCACTGGTCATGAAGCTGCTCCCGATACGATTGCCCCGCCGCCCAAAGCCGCCACAGAGATATTGTGTTCGTTGATGTTTTCGCCCGTCAGTTCATTGACGAGCCGTCCACCTTGCATCACCACTACGCGGTGACATAGCGCCTCAAGGTCGTCGTATTGATTTGAGATGATCAGAATGGATGCGCCTTTGGCGGCTTCCTCCTGTAGCGATTGGTAGATCGCTTGTTTTGCACCAATATCGACCCCAATATCGGGCTGATCGCAGATCAGAACTTTGGGCGCCATACGAACCCACTTTGCAAGAATGGCCTTCTGCTGGTTGCCCCCTGAGAATGCGGCAAACTTTCGATCTGCTTCTTGAGGAACGATCCCAAACCGTTCGATATGGTCTGACGCTTCGGCGACTTCTGCCTTCTTCGAAAGCCAACCCGCTTTGAAGAAACGGCGAATGTCAGACGCCGCCATGTTTTCGCTAAGGTCATGTTCCAGGAAGCTCCCATTAACATGGCGATCCTCCGTGATCAGGCCAATCCCGGCACGCATGGCGTCTGCTGGGTGTTGGAATGCTATCGGTTTTCCATTGAGCGCGATTTCACCCGCGCTTGGGATCTGCGCGCCGAACAACAGTTCGGCAAGTTCTGTGCACCCTGCTCCTTGAAGCCCAACCAGGCCAACGATCTCGCCGGGGTGCAGATCGAGATCAACATCTTGGATTCTGGAGCCACAGAGCTTTTTGGTACTCAAGACCGGTTGTGTCTCAACCAGACGAAGCGCATCTTTCTTCGTCTTTGCCTTTTGCACTTTCTGACCCAGCATTTGCTCAACGATATGATCCTCGGTCGCGTCCGATACCTTTTGCGTTGAAACCAATCCACCGCCGCGCAATACCGAGATCCGATCGGAGAGCTCAAAGACTTCTGACAGATGGTGGGAGACATAGATCATACCCACACCTGTCTCGCGAAGTCGGTTCAACGTGCCGAACAAACGATCAATTTCATCAACCGGCAGTGATGCTGTCGGCTCGTCCAAGACCAGAACCTTTGCCCCCTGCCTTAGGCTCTGCGCTGCCCGAGCTACGGCAACAATGGTCCTTTGTACGGGGTTGAGGTCCCGGATTTTGCTTTCGGGATGGATGTCGGAGTGGCCCAGGTCTGAAAGCAAAGCCCCTACAACGTCTGCCTGCTCCTTCCATTTGATGTTCTGAAAGAGACCTGTCTCAAATCCGTTGCTCAGAGAGATATTCTCCGAAACACTCAGCGACGGCACAAGGCCAAGATCTTGCTGCACAAATGCAATCTGGCCAGCGTTCGGTTCTAAAGGTTGGCCTCCCACCGTTACGCTTCCGGCCTCAAATGACCAGTAACCGGACAGACACTTAATCAGGGTAGATTTGCCAGCGCCATTCCCACCCATCAGTGCATGAACCTCACCGCTTCGGACGGAGAAATTAATGTCCTTCAGAATTTGGACTCCGACCAAGGATTTGGAGAGGTTTTGAACTTCAAGAAGAGTGGTGGCAGGCACTGCATGGGAAATAGTTGTCATTGCTTCTTGCTCCATACCGCTTGAACAACTGCCACCGCAGCAATGAGGGCAAATCCGTAGAAGACGCCGTCAATCCAGTTTGGTGCTCCGAGCATACGAATTCCTGTAATGCCAACAGACAGTGCGAAGATGGCGACAACCGTGCCACGGGCATTGAAATCGCCAATCCGAAAGGCGATGGCTCCAAGGAAAGCTGAGGCGATTGCGGGAAAGAGAAAACCTGATCCAAAGCTGGCTGTCGCTGTGGTCGAAGCGGACAGCTGGGCAACAGCTGCAATACCAGCGAGAAACCCACCTGCTGCAAAAGACCCGATGCGAAGGAGATCTGTTCGCAGACCAAGCAAACGTGCAGCCTCTCGCGACCCCCCAACGGCATGCCACTTGCGCCCAAGCGGTGTCATCTCGGTGACATACCAAACGAGGGAAGCAACAACGATCATCAGAAAAATGAGAACGGTTCCACCGGCGAACTGAGCCGTGAGGTAACGCAATGTCTCGCCGGTTTCACCGCTGACGACAATCGTGCTTCCCTGGGTGAGTGCTTCACTGAGTCCACGGAGCAAGATCATCATCCCCAAGCTGACAATGAGCGACTCTGCCCTTGTGAAAATAACCAGCAATCCGGTGATGAGCCCACAAATCGTCGCAAATCCGATCGCGAGGCAAAATGCGATCCAGATCGGGAGTTGAAACGATGTCAACAAGATGCCGGCTACAAGCATGGTGACGGTAAAGACCATCGCCAAAGACACATCGAATTCGCCAGCGATCAGTGGAACGAGGACTGCCAACGCGATTATGGCCAAGACGGATTTGCTCAGGAGTGTTGTCTGCAGGTTAGCGACCGTTCCAAATTGATCTGGCACAAGCATCCAAAAGAATGCGATCTCAAGGAGGAGCACAATAAACAGTGCCCAATTGGCAAGCCAAGTCTGCGTGCTTAAAGCCGCCCTTCGAGAAGGAACCGGAGTATCGTTCGTAGCCACCGCAGTGCTTTCAGGCAAAGTCATGAAAATCATCCTCTCCCAACGAGCCTTTTTTGCTGCCGGAGGTTAATCCCTCCGACAGCAACGCCCGTTCGGGTCTTTGTTATTGTGCTACGCCCCACGCCGCCGAGTAGGCCGCTTGAGGGTTGAACAGTTGAACATCCCAAGGCTGCTCGGACTCGGTATCAAGAAGTTCCAAGTTGCCAGGATAGAAGATGCCTTTCACCCATGGACGACCTTCAAGCGGCTCGCCACCAGTCATCAAACGGTTCAGTTCGTCAATGCCTTGCCACGCTCCGCTAAAGTAAGGCGCTGCGACGGAAGCTTGAAAATTTTCACCTTCAGAGATGCGGCTGACGCCAACCGAATTGAAGTCGACACCGATGCCAATGACGTCATCACTCAACAGTCCAGCGCCCTTCACCTCATCGATGCAGAGAGCCGTAAGGTCATCTACTTGCGTGATGAGGATGTTGAAGCCAGGGTTCGCAAGCGCGAGGCTGGAGCAGTAGGGCCCGATTTGCTGGAACATCTGAGCCGTATCAGTTTGGCGCAAATTTGACCAGCAATCGCCCCCTGCCCCTTCGCATTCAGCTACAAAAGCTTCGAATCCTTCACGCCGTGCAACCGAAATCTCCGAACCGTCAAAGCCGCCAATCGCGTGCAGTACACCTTCCCCAAGAGTATAGGCGGCGACACCTTGGAGATATCCGACCTCGTAATTGTCTTGGTAGATGCCACCGTCTAGCCGCGACAAAAGTGAAGAAATCCCTTCGGGATCATCGGACGTCATTCCGACCAGCGGCAGACCCGACTGTTCGATCGCGCCGAGGCCCTGTCCAGAGATTGACGGAATGGCCCCAAAGGTCAAAAGCCCATCATGGCCAGCCTGAGCTGCACGCGTAAGTTGCTCATTCCAGATCGCAACATCAATCTTACCGTCATATTCAGTGACGGTCCAACCGGTCAGCGCAGCAATCTCTTGCAGCTGTGCCCACCATTGTACACAGGCTGTGATCTGGCTGCCCAAACAAGCCGCACCGACGCTAGCGCCTGGCTTTAATTCAACTGATCCAGCGTTCGAGACGCCTTCGACGTTGTTGCCGAGGACCGCCGTTTCCCACATCTCTGCGACCTTCGCCTCAAAGTCGCTAAGGGCGTCAGCTTGTGCCATTGTTCCCATCACTGCCAAGGCGGCAATGAGGCTTGTGGTTGTTTTCATCTTCATGTTGGTTCCTCCCATTGAGTTAAAGATGATTGATTATTCATAGTGAGTGAATAGGTGCGTAACTTAAGTTCACCTGTGAGTTTGTTTTCGTCATCGTCGCTAGCTCCTGAGGCCGTAGAAGATTGCAGCGATTAGGATGATGCTGCCCTGAGCGATCAGCTTTCCGGGCTCTTGAATGCCGAAGGTCGTCATGACGATGAAGAGCATCGCAAAAGACATGACACCAAAGAAAGGACCCCAAACGCCCCCGTCACCCCTTCCGAAGATCACGCCTCCAAGGATTGTTGCCGCAACCGCATTGAGCGGCAGATCCAGGCCGAAGCGAATACTGCCCACAGCTATCGAGGATGTTTGTACAAGACCTGCCAACCCTGCCATGACGCCAGCAAGAAGGTGTGCGGTCACAACAGTTCGCGCGACCGGTACGCCGGAAAAATGCGCTGCTGTTGGGTTTTCACCTACGGACTCGACGTACCTGCCGTACACGGTCCTAGAGAGAAAGATCGATAGAACCCCGGTCAGAACAACCCATATTATGACAGCACTCGGGACGTTGAGAACTTTTGAATTGTAGATGTCACGCAGAAACCCGGGAACGTCACCCGGCGGTTTGCCACTCGCCAAGAGCTGGACCACACCGATGAGGATGATGTTCGTCGCGAGAGTTACAATGACAGCCGATGAACGCCGCAGCCCGACCAAAACCCCATTGACTAGCCCAACTGACAGCCCGATCCCGATCGACATAAACAGGTAGAAGGCAAGAGTGCCATTAGGGAACAAACCCGATGAGATGATGTAGTTCACTAAGAGAATGACGCCTGCGCCCGACAGGTCGATCGAGCGCACCCGCATGACAAGTAGCTGGCCGAGAACAAGAATGCCAAGGGGCGCGACCTGACGGATGAAAATACCCATCACATTTGGGTTAAAGAGCTGTGGACGCGTCAACCAAAGCGTCAGGAGCAAGGCACCGAAGACATAGTACGCTGGCGGAATACGTAGGAGCCGCTGGGCTAAGGGAGATGAGAGTGCGGATGTCATGTTATAGGCCAATCTTTTTTCTTGATTGGAATGCGACGACAGCCAGAAGCACCGCTCCCTTTATCGCAGTTTGAACAAATGCGGATACGTTTGCGAGGTTCATCCCGTTCGACAGGAGGGCCAAGACCAGCGCGCCAATAATCGTCCCATGGAGGCTTCCAACACCGCCCGACAGCTGTGTTCCTCCGATGGCAACTGCAGTCACAGAGTCCAACGTAAACGGCGGACCAATATTGGGGTCTCCCGAGACGATCCGGCCAGCGAGGAAGATCCCTGCCAAAGCTGCAAAACAAGAACAGCCGATATATGCCAAAAGTGTTGTCCGCTTGTCTGCGATCCCAAAAGTGTGCGCAGCGTCGCTTTGGCCTGACGCAATGCCACCGCCAATTGCAAAGATATGTAGCCCAAACCGAGAACCATAGAGCATTTTCCAGGCAAGCAGGCAGACCAAAAGGCCCCAGAACACAGTGAAAGGCACACCAAAAACTGCGCCAGACACCAGTTGTTTGACGACTTCCGGCACTTCACCTCCGGCGACGGGCCGCATCAAGCGTGTCAGACCCATAATGATCATCTGCATTGCGAGTGTTGCGATAATCGGGTTCACGTTTAGGCGGGTTACTGTTGTCCCGTTGATAAATCCGATTGCAATTGCCGCAATAAATACCGCCGGGATTGTGATTGCTGCCGGTGCATCAAGCGCGAGGATCGCTGTCGTAAAGCTGATGACCGCGCCGACCGACAAGTCCAGACCTCCAAGCAAAACCACCATCATTTGACCAATGGCAACAATAATCAGCGGCATTGCTTGCGCGAGCAGGTTCTTGGCATTTTGCGGCGTAGCAAACTGGTCCGTCGAAACCGCCAGCCAAGCAAACCCGACAATGCCGGCGATTAGCGGCAGGATCCAAAGGCCCTGTCTTGAGTTCTGCCCTGTGAGGTGTGCAAATACTGCTTTCATGCGACTGCTGCTCGCTCGTTTGCTTCTGAAGATGTGCTGAGTGCAGCATCAAGAATCGCGTGTTCTGTAGCCTCAGCCGCTTGCATCTCAGCGATGATTGCTTGGTCGTGGCAAACCATGATGCGATCAGACATGCCAATCAGTTCAATGGTTTCACGAGACAATACGAGGACAGCCCCTCCCTGGTCCGCAAACTGCCGTAGCAGTGTGTAGATTTCAGACTTTGCACCTATGTCGACGCCGCGGGTTGGCTCTTCGATGACGAGGACCTTCATCCCCGCCGCAAGATATCTACCCAAGAGGACCTTTTGCTGGTTACCACCCGATAGATTGCCAACAGAAGTATCTTTGCTCGATGCCTTAACGCTCATGGAGGTAACGGCATCCGTGACCTGCTGCTTGTACCGTTTTGCCCAAGCGAGTCCGGGCCTTTGAGAATGAAGACTGATGCCCACGTTGTGTGCAACAGAAAGGCCAAGGTAGAGACCCTCCTCCTTGCGATCTTCGGGAACAAACGCAAGTCCCAGTCTCTGCATATCTCGAATGCCTTCACGAGCTGGCAGCGGAAGTGCGCGAGCGCCGCCGGACACCAAGATATGGCCTGAGTCGGGCTTGAACACACCGACCAAGGACCGCACTATATCTTGCTGGCCCTGCCCCTCAAGACCTGCCAAGCCAACAATTTCGCCTGTTTTGAGCTGGAAGGAAACCGGAGGACTGTCGGCCTGCAGCTTCAAATCCTGAACTGAAAGGAGAACGTCCTCGAAGTTCGCACCACGCTGGGGGAAGAGGTCTTTAATATCGCGACCAACCATTAGGCCAATAAGGTCGCTTTCTGTAATCCCTTCTAGCGCCTCGCTTGCAACGTGACGTCCGTCTTTCAGCACAGTGACAGTGTCACATACATTGAAGATCTCATCCATTCGGTGGGAAATGTAGACAACAGCCTTTCCGGCAGCTTTCAACCTTGCGATCTGGCGGTTCAGGACCTCAACATCGGCGGCATTCAATGCGGCAGTCGGCTCATCAAGTATGAACACGTCAGCTCGCGCTTTGATGCCATGCGCGATCTCAACAAACTGACGTTCGGCTATAGAGAGCTCCGAAACCAGTAGGCCTGGCGACAGCTTTAGGTCCAGTTCCTCAAGGGCAGCTTTTGTTTCCTCGTACATGCGTTTTCGGTCGAGGGTGCCAAACAGTGCAATCGGCTCTCGACCAAGAAACATATTCTCAGCGATGGTGAGGTTTGGCAGCAGAGAAAGCTCCTGAAAGACCGTCGAGATCCCTAGCTCTTGTGCATGTTTGGGGCTTTGAATCCGCTCCGCTTGTCCCCCGCATTCAATTTCCCCATCATCGTAGTGATGAACACCTGCAAGGATTTTCATCAATGTCGATTTTCCAGCACCGTTCTCACCCATAAGGGCGTGGACTGACCCAGGCGCGAGGGTCAGCGAAACTGAACTGAGAACCCGGTTCGGGCCAAAACTCTTGGAGATATTGCGCATCTCAACAAGAGGAACGCCGGGCGTTTCTACTGATCGATTTGGGTGCATTATTGAAATTCCTGCGAAAGGGGCCGGAGGATTGAAAAGGAGACCTCCGGCCAGTCTGCCCTCTCAGGGAGGTTAGTTGCCGTAAAGCTCTTGCAGACGCTCTTCGCTCAAAGACGTCGGGAACCACACGTTCGCAGAGAGATCGGAACGATACACATCCTGCACCCGGTCCAGATCCCATCCAGCGGGCTCATAGGCGTAGTGTTTGTACATCTCTTGGCCTTCGAGCAGTGCAATCGCGGCTCGCACACCAGCGGCCCCCTGCTCTGGCCCGTATTCTGCTGAGATTGAAGCAAAACCGTCTTCGATCCACTGGCCAAAGAAGCCATTATTCCCTTCGCCGGAAATTGGTGGAATCTCTGCGCCGAACTCCTTGAAGACGTCCACACAGGCGCGTGTCATGTCCGCACCAGAAGACCAAATGCCGTCGACACTTGGGTTGCTCAGGAAAAACGTTTCGCACACTTTTTTTCCATTGTCGTACTGCCAAGCACCTACATCTTCAGCGACGATGTTGATCTCAGTCCCTTCAATGGCCTCCAACAATCCTTCGTACCGGTTGATGTCCTCAGGGTGTCCAGGGAGACCACGAAGAACCCAGATATCACCTTTGCCACCAAGCTCATCGACCAGGAATTCGCCCATGACGCGCCCAAAGTTCTGCGCGCCACCCTGAATCTCGAGCGTAAAAGCATCTGTTTCGGTGAGACCCGTATGAACGATCACCGGAATTCCGGCTTCCACTGCCGCTTCGATACCTGCGTCGGCAGATGTTGGCGTTAGAGGCGTCACGATAATCAGATCGACGTTCTGGGCAATCAGATCCTCAATGTCTGCGACTTGTTTGGCCTGGTCAATATTTGCATCAAGGAGGATAAAGTTCTCAACTCGATCATCTGCAGCAGCCGCGGCCGTAGATTCATGGGCCATCTGCACCGTCCACGTATTGGCGTTGACACCAAAATGGCTCATGCCGATGGTCCAGGGAGCATCGCTTTGATAGACGCCAGCCTCGACGACGCTGTTGTTCTCTGTACGCGGTTCAATCCCCTCCATCAACGTGACGTCTTCGGCAAAGGTTGGCGTACTTAGAGCGGTGCCAAAAAGCAGGGTCGCTGACAGGGCAATCTTGATGTTCATGTATTCTCCTCCATTAGTAGCGACGATGTCTATCGCGAAGATTTCTGATGGAAGAAAATTGTGTACCTCGCCTGACCTCCTCGTCATGCGCGCGGCTATTCCTCCCCTTAGAGGCCCCCAAACTTTGGATTCGGATTGCCCTCTTGGAGGGAAATCAACACAAAAGATGGAGTGCGTCAATACTTATTCACATTGAATGAATAAGAATGTAGCTTGTCATCGACCAGTTCGCCTGACATGTTGTCATGCAAAATACTTGCTCTGAAGCAGCAAGCTGAAGCTCGTGAGGTTAGGTTTTTTGAACGTAAAATCAGTACTTTGTTATGGCGACTCCAACACGCATGGACAGGCTCCAGGCGGAACACCTCTTGATCGATTTGGACCGCTTGAGAGGTGGCCCGGCGTCTTGAGACAGCAGCTCGGCTCTGGTTGGTACGTCATTGAAGAGGGCCTGAGTGGTCGCACAACGGTCCACAACGATCCCATTGAGGGCGACCTCAAAAACGGCCGAACCTATCTGCGACCCTGCCTCATGAGCCATGCACCTCTCGACTTGGTAATCCTTATGCTTGGGACCAACGACCTGAAAGCGAGGTTCGGCCAACCCGCTTCAGAAGTCGCGATGGGAATTGGATGCCTAATCTATGACATCAAAGAACTTGCTCCAGGACCTGACGGGCGTGTGCCCGAAATCATGGTCGTGGCCCCTCCCCCAATGTTGGAAGATATCGGCGAATGGTCCGGCATTTTTGACGGGGCGCAATCCAAGAGCCTAGAGCTTGCTCATGCATTTGAAGTGATTTCAGACTCTCTTGAAGTGCATTTTTTCGATGCTGCAAAGGTAATTTCATCAGATCCTGCGGACGGCTTTCACATGAGCAAACAAGCCCATGAAGATTTAGGGAAAGCCATTGCACTTGAAATCGAAGCAATCGGGTGGGGTGTCTAAACATGCCTGACATGCGTTTTGCACCGCCAAACCCAATCCGTATCGCTGATCGGTCAGCGGGAATGAACGCCGTGAGTGTCCGCAGCTATAACGAGCGGCTCGTCCTCTCGTTGCTGCTTCAAAATACCGGCCTGTCGCGCATGGAAATCGGACAGCGAACAGGTTTGTCGGCACAGACCGTTTCCGTGATTGTTAGGTCTCTCGCACAGGAAGGCTTGGTCGAAAAAGGTAAAGCTCAAAAAGGACGTATGGGTCCTCCAACCATCCCGCTCTCTCTCAATCCAGGCGGCGCCTATTCCGTTGGGATAAGCCTCGGCCATCGCCACACAGATATTGTTCTGTTGGACTTTGTTGGTCAGGTGAAATTCCACACGACGCTGCCGATCCCGCCATCTGTCGAATACTCGAACCAATCAGAGTTGGTTGAGACCGTGAGGCAAGCGCTTGCCGCACTGCCTACCAAAAACAATGACCGCATCGCCGGCATTGGTCTTGCGATCCCAGAAGACGCAGATGAGCTTGCCCTTGGACCTGCTGGCTTGGCAGAGCGAAACGAAGCCCTTAGCAGTGAGATTGAAGCTGCCATCGGACTTGAGGTTTACGTTCATAATGACGTCACCGCTGCCGCGGCCGGTGAAAGTATGTTCGGTGCCGCAAAGTCTCTGGATGACTATCTGTTTTTTTATCTCGGCGCACGGATTCACCACCGCCTCGTACTCAAGCATCAGATTTTTCAGAGCCCTACTCAAACCAGCAATGCTATGGGCCTATTAGAGCTAGAGAAGCGCCTTTCTTGCGACGGGCAAGTTACTGAAACACTTTGGACCCGGGGTGCCAAATGGCCCGATTACGGGCCAGCGAAAAAGGCTTGGCTTTCCGACTGCGTGGAAGAGCTTGGCAAGTCTCTCGCCTCAGCTTCACAGTTTCTCCCCGTAAATACCGTGATCGTATCGTCTTATGCGCCTAAAGAGGTTTGTGACGAAATTGCCGGGGAACTTGCTCGTGTTCACACAGGTATCGAAGCACGTTCTGGTGAATTGCTCATCTCTCCTAAAGCTATGGGGGCAGCGAGCCTACCCTTTAGCTCGAAGTTTACAGTGGCTTAGAAGTCCCCTCTTGACATTGTACGAGGCAACTCTTGCCCAACATCGTCAAACCTCAAACAAGATTTCAGGTCTATAGAAACATAGAGTAGCAGCCAGTGAGTCATCTGTCCCGGAAGGCCGAGGAGCTTAGTGTGACTCGGTCGAAAGCTCATCCATGAAACGAGAAGCAAGGCAGGTTGCCATTTTGCTGCACCCTGAAACGAACTCACCTGTCGGCAAACTGTATCTCTGGGAAACGGGGGAAGTAGACCCAATGTGGCTCGATGGAGAAATCTCAAATCCAGTCGTCAAACCTATGGCGGGCGAAAGCCTAAACTGGGCTAGTTGGAAACTAGGTAGGCCCTCATAGCGAGTTACCTGAAGCAAACTCCGGTACGGTGATCTGGCGCAGTCTCCCTGTCTGCGACTTTCAAGAATTCGGTGACATCCGTTCCGATCACGCGAGCCAAGGCACCCAACTCAGCTACGTCGATCTGACGCTCGCCACACTTAATCTTCGCAACCTATGACAGATGGCATCTCTGTTTTTTCGTTAAGTCGGCCTGCGTTGTCTCAGCTATCTTTCGGGCTGGAATCAATGCTCCGCACAGCGCCTCATGTCCTGAGCTCCTGATTGTTTTCGTCACGCGTCACAACCTGATGTGACTGCGCCAACCTAGAATATAGATTATCTAAAATTCAGATATTTCTGCTGCTTGCGCCTAAGAGGGTAGTGCAGCGGGCAATCGTTCAGGCTCACTGGGACATCTCTTGCAAAAAACGTCCGTATTCCTCGCTCACCTCTCGAGCTTCTTTGAATGCCCGCGCGCGCTCCGCTTCAAGGCACCGAAAGTAATCCTGAATATTCGCAATGTAGGTTTCGAAATCTTGCCTGATCAAATCCGCAAATTTCCGCTGCGTTTCGGGGTCGCTTGGAACGAACGGGACAGTTGGTGGATAGCAGGTTTCAGCGCTGGCCGGCGCGGCAAAGCCAAAGCACAAAACTATAGCGCACGGCATCATGCCTCGGCACAACCGGAGGTTCTGAAAACCCATAAAAACTTGATAATTTCGAGCACACATGCCTATTGGATGTGTGACCACAGTGTAGCCGCACATGTATAAATATATCTTGCGGTTAATAATATACTATCGTAACTCTGGGCTTCAAGTGGGAATGCCCGGGCGTTGCGTCTTTGGAGAAAGCGTGAGCCGGGCCATGAACTGGGACATCGAAGCACCAAATGTGGTTACGGAAGCACGTTTCCGCGAACTCGTGGAAAGAGGCTATAGCGCTGAAATCCTGTGCCAGGAGTCGGCACACAAGAAGGGCCCCAGCTATTATGGGGTCTGGATCATGCGCGTCGTCTCTAACGAGGGCGTGGAAAAGCTGCTTGTCACAGCCCGTACCCGCACGACCTATAACGACATCAAAGTCCGCGAGTTCAAAACCATCACGGGCGTGGTGTCCTTCCTTATCGGGATCGGTTTCTCCCATGCCGATGTGCCGCTCGAGGAAGGCCAACGGACAACGCACAAGCTGGCTGCAACCGACAAGGGCGGCAGCAAGTAGCCTTCTTCTTTTCTGGTATCTCGCGGTTCCCGCCACTGCGCAGATGGTGCTGGTCATTGAGAGCGATGGCTCTCTAACTCCGTCCCAATCCCAGAATAGCTTTGCCCGCAACTACAATGACGGCATCGGCCAGGGGTCCGCGTCCGACGATCTGCCGATCTTTGGCGAACGGGACGCTGCGCCCGAAGACATGCAAGTTGCCGCCCTCGGCCGGCCTGCGCCCCTGCCCCGCGCTGAAATTCTCACGGCCATTGAGGCCACCGCTTTTCGTTACGCGGGTAATCCCGGGCTTCGTCGCGCTAACCTCTCAGTCCGAGATTGGCTAAATCTCTTTCGAGCAAACATTGAGGTTGAGAGCGCCTACCGGCAGGATGCGGTCTCGAGCGCTGGCGCCATTGGCCTAGGGCAGCTGATGCCCGCGACGGCGCGCGACCTCGGTGTCGACCCGCGTGATCCGCTTCAAAACCTAGACGGCTCCGCCCGCTACCTCGCGATGATGCTGGAAGCATTCGGCGATCCGCGGCTCGCGCTTGCTGCCTACAACGCCGGACCCGATGCGGTCCGACAGTATGGCGGCATACCCCCTTACAGAGAAACCCAGAACCACGTGGCCCGTGTCATGGCCGTCGTGGCCCGATTGGAAGGATCAAATTCATGATGTCCCAACCTTTTTGGAAATCATTCCTCAAAACACTCATCGGCAATGTCACGAGAGCGCGAAGCGCGGCAGTGCATTGGCGATACCGCTTTTTCCAAACAAGTTGGATTTCTAATCTGTTTATTGCCTCACTGGCGCTTTTTCTGTTCATTGCCGAACCGGCCCTTGCACAAAGCATCGATCTCTCGCCTATCCAAAGCCTGTTGCAAGGTATCGTAGATGCGCTGACCGGTCCGCTTGGCGTTGTCATCGCGACGCTCGCCGTACTGGGCGTCTTCCTGAGCTGGTTCTTCAACATCATTGATCTGCGCCAAGCCCTCTGGGTGCTTGTCGGTATCGCCGGTGTCGCCGCCGCTCCCACCATCGTTGCCGCGGTTTTCGCCGGTGGCTGAGCGCGCGCCCCTCTTTCTGGGTCTCGTGCGCCCGCCCAAGCTTTTGGGCCTGCCCATCATGTACGCGATGGTCTGGCTCTTCGGTTCGGTGCTGCTCTTTGTCTGGGTCCAGCACGTCGCAGTGCTGGCTGTCGCCGCCCTGCTCTATCCCGTGCTTTGGAAGGCAGCGGACTGGGATCCGCGCTTCATCGATGTGATGATGACGGCACTGCAGGAAACGCCGCCGACGCGGAACCGCTTCATCCATGGCGGGGACAGCTATGCGCCATAGTGAAGCTCTCGACGAAGCCCTCGATACCCGGACCATGACGCCGGGCTGGTATGCCCGCGAAACCCGCCTCGCGCATATGCTGCCTTACGTCAGCCTGGTCGATGACAGGACCGTGCGCACGCGCGTGAACGAGCTTTTCCAGTGCATCCGGCTCGACGGGGTCAACAGCTACACGACCGATGACGCCTATCTCGACAAGGTGACGGCGCTCTTTGCCCGGATCATCGCGCAGCTGGGGCCTGAGTTCAGCTACTACGTCCACAAGGTCTCCAAGGCGATCACGCCGGACCTCGAACCCGTGCGTGAGGACAGTTTTGCGGGAGAAGTTGACCGTCTCTGGCGCGCGAAACTCGAGACCAGCGGGTTGCGCGACAAGACTTTGACCCTCACGGTCATCCACCGCCCACCTCCAAAAAGCGTCCTGCCATTCCTGAACCGCAGCGCGCCGGATCGCCTCAAAGAAGCAACCGAGAAGCGCCTGCGCCGTCTGGGCGAGGCCGTGAGTGTGTTCGTGTCAGGCCTGACCGAGCTGAACCCACGTGTGCTTAAGGCCGAGAGCGGCGAGTTGATTGGCTTTCTGGGCGCGCTCAACACCGGCCAGGAACTGCCGCTCTATCCGGCAAACACCTACGGCTTCCTGTCGTTCAACGTCGCCAATACCCGTGTGACGTTCCACGGCGACCATTTCGAGCTGTCCGAAGGCGTGGTGGGGCATCGCTTTGGGAAGAGCTTCACCATCGGGGAATATTCCGAGGCCACTTCCTGCAACATGTTCGACATGCTGAACCTGCCCGTCGACATGATCGTCACGCACTCCTTCACGCCGATCAATTCGAACCTGATGGCGGGGCGGATCAAGCGGCAAAAGCGCCAGATGCAGGCCAGCCAGGACGCCGCCCTGTCGCTCATGGAAGCGCTCGATATCGCCGCCGATGATCTCGAGGCCAAGCGCCAGAGCTTCGGCGAGCACCATATGGTCGTGACGATCTTCTGCGACACGCTGGACGAGTTGCAGACGCTGAGCGCCGAGATCGTCAACGCCGCCGCCGCCGAGGGCGTGAAGATGATCGGTGAGAGGGTAGCGGCCAAGGCGCACTACCTGAGCCAACATCCCGGAAATCAGCCCAAGCGCGTGCGTGCCAGTGCCATTACCAATCGCAACTTCGCGGATTTCGCGGCGTTTCATCGGACCCAGCTTGGCAAGCCTCCTGGGAAGACCCCCTGGGGCCGGGTCATCACCTATCTGCCGACCCCCGAACAGAGCGCCTACCGGTTTTCCTATCACGAGCAAGGCTCGCCCGAGAAAGAACCCACCAGTGGGCATACCCTGATCATGGGGCGGCCCGGCTCGGGCAAATCGGTGCTTTCCGCATTCCTCATGACGCAGGCCCGTCGAGCAGGGGCGCGGATCTTCGTCTTCGACTACCGTCTCGGTATGGAGATGGCGGTCCGCGCCAATGGCGGGCGCTACGCGTCTTTGAAAGCCGGACAACCCACCGGCCTCAACCCGCTCTGGACTGAGGTCGACACGCGCGGCACGGCCTGGCTTTCAGACTGGCTCGCCACCCTGCTCTATCGCGCAGACAAGCCGCTGACGCCGGCACAGACCAACCGCATCCAAGAAGTCGTGCGTCAGAACGCGCAGGCCTCCAATCCGGCCCTGCGGAACTGGCGGGATTTTGCATCGCTCTTTGTGTCCACCGATGATGGCGGCGATCTTCACCAGCGCCTGCTCGAATGGACGGAAGAAGGCCGCTACGGCTGGATCTTCGGCCAGACGTTGGAAGACACCTTCTCGCTCGAAGGCGATGTTGTGGGTTTCGATCTCACTGGCATTCTCGACAGCGAGGCCGACAAGGAACGGATGGCGGTCCTATCCTATCTCTTCCGCCGGGTCGAGCGCGAGATCGAGGATCGGCGCCCCACAATCATCGTCATCGACGAGGCCTGGAAGGCGCTCGACAACGCGTATTTCGCCGAACGGCTGTCGAACTGGCTGGTGACCGCGCGCAAACAGAACACCGTCGCGGTGATGATGACGCAATACGCCAGCCAACTGGAACGCACCCGAACCGGCAAGACCATTGTCGAGGCGGTGCCGACGCAAATCCTGCTCCCGAACATCCGCGCCCATGCCGCCGATTACGCGATGCTGAACCTCTATGAGAAGGAACTCGACGTGCTTCTCAACACCGGCAGCGACAGCCGCCTTGCGCTCATCCGCGACGACCAGGGCTCGATCGTCGTTGATGCCGATCTCAGCGTCCTTGAGCTCAATCTCACCATCCTCGGCGGCATGGAAAAGGGAGAGGCGCTCGTTGGTGCTGATTACCGCGACCGCCCGGACTTCTGTAGGCTTTCATGATCCGTATTCTT
>JAEPMR010000026.1 GCA_017643845.1 Marivivens sp.
CGGCATTCGGTCGATGAGCTGGTCAAGCTGGCGGCTCAGGAGGGCGAAGAGGCGGAATTGGATAGTCGGCGGCGTCTGATGCAGGCCGCGACCCGCATTCGTGATGATGTTGCGAAGGCATCTCAGGCTTTGGGGCTGGACGGAGCAGAGGGATTGTTGACCGACGCATCCAGATGGCTTGACGCTGCAGCGGAACACGCTGAAAGCCGACTAGACGCACCACTTGAGGCACTGTCGAGAGCTCTGGCAGAGCTAGGCGAAGCCCAACAAGGTGTTGAGCGATGCCTTGAAAGCCTCCAAATCGATCCCTACGAATTGGAGCAAGTCGAAGAAAGGCTCTTTGCTATTCGGGCAGTTGCGCGAAAACACGGAGTATTTCCGGACTCACTCCCCGAATTTTTAGGCGAGTTAACAGATCGCCTAGAGGCGCTTGACGGTGGGGAAAATGATCTCGCGGGGCTCGAACGACTATTGGCCCAGCAAAGGCGTGAATATGAAGCTGTCGCTGCGGAATTGACGCGGTCTAGGCTGGCCGCCGCTGAACGTCTGGATAAAGCAATCATGTCTGAATTGGTGCCATTGAAGATGGAACGCGCCCGTTTCAAGACCGAGATAGTCGATGCGGAACAGGGCGCAAGCGGCGCAGATGCTGTTACATTTACGATCGCTACCAACCCGGGCGCCCCGGCCGGACCGCTGAATAAGGTGGCGTCTGGAGGTGAATTAAGCCGTTTTCTTTTGGCGCTTAAAGTGTGTTTGTCAGGCACTGACAGTAAGGTGACGATGATCTTTGACGAAATTGATCGCGGTGTCGGTGGTGCCACGGCAGATGCCGTTGGCCGACGGCTGAGCAGCCTCGGCGAAAATGGACAGGTCCTGGTGGTCACGCACTCTCCGCAAGTCGCAGCCTTTGGGAAACAGCATTGGCGCGTTTCAAAGAGGCAGACTGATGCCGAAACTCTGACAACCGTAGTCGAGTTATCCAAAGAGGATCGCGTCGACGAGATCGCGCGAATGATTTCGGGCGATCAAATTACGTCTGAGGCTCGGGCCGCTGCAAAAGCGCTCCTGGAATCTGCGCAATAGAGTGCTCTTTCAGTTCTGGATCAAGCTTGGCCTAAGTTCCACAATCCCCTAAACGGGATTTGTATAGGAAGGCACACGGTTGTTTGAACTCGTATTTTCCGAATGCGCATGAGTGAGGCATAGGCGAGATGCACGAGCCGGTGATGAAGCCGATCAAGCAAGGAATGGAAGAAGCCGCTGGCTATGCCCGCGAGGCGCTCCGCATTATCCGTCAGAATGGACCTGGGCAAATCCAGTTTTGGTTCATTGCGATGGCGATCGGGATAAGCGCGGGATTTGCGGCGCTCATGTTTCGATTGGGCGTCGAGAGCGTGCAGGCGTTTGTTTACGGTGTGGATGACGTCTCACGCCTCAAGAGCTTTGCGGAAGAGCTCGCTTGGTATTGGGTCCTCTGTCTTCCTATTGTCGGTGGGCTTTGCGTCGGTTTGATATTGCACCGGTTTACACCGGATGCGCGTGTTCGAGCGGTGGCGGACGTGATTGAAGGGGCCGCCCTGAACAATGGTCGTGTAGAACAAAAGGCAGGATGGGCGTCGGCTGCAGCCAGTTTCATTACGCTCTCAACGGGTGGGTCGAGCGGGCGCGAGGGCCCCGTCGTGCACCTCGCGGCAGTTTTGTCTTCGCGGGTTTCCGATTGGATACGGGCTGACGGGATTACCGGGCGTGATCTGCTTGGCTGCGCGGTGGCGGCAGCCGTTTCGGCCAGTTTCAATGCGCCAATTGCTGGAGCTCTGTTCGCACTAGAGGTCGTTTTGCGGCATTTTGCGGTCCATGCATTCGCACCTATTGTGATTGCGAGCGTTACAGGCACAGTCGTCTCTCGTTTGCTGCTTGGTGATGTAACCGAATATGTTCTCCCGTCGCAAACGGCATTGGCATTTTACGTGGAACTGCCGGCGTTCGTATTGCTTGGGCTGCTATGCGGGCTGGTTGCGGTGATATTGATGAGGGCGATCTTCCTGACCGAAGATTTCGCAACTCGCGTGCAGAATCTGACAAGAGCGCCGCGATATTTGCGTCCAATGGTTGCAGGGGCGTTGCTTGGGGCGCTTGCCATATATTTTCCGCATATCATCGGGGTAGGCTACGAGACTACCTCCGATGCACTGACAGGGCGGTTGCTGTTCCATGAAGCTTTCGTATTCGCAGTTTTGAAAATCGTCGCTGTTGCTATCACCATGGGAGGACGGATGGGTGGTGGGATATTCTCACCCTCCTTGATGGTTGGGGCGCTTACCGGGCTTGCTTTCGGGATTGTTGCCACGAGTATTTTTCCGGATGTGTCGGGGACGGGGACACTTTATGCTCTAGCCGGTATGGGGGCGGTTGCCGCTGCTGTTCTGGGGGCGCCGATCTCTACGACACTCATTGTTTTTGAGCTGACAGGCGACTGGCAGACAGGGCTGGCCGTTATGATCGCAGTGTCTATATCGACCGCATTCGCGTCCCGACTTGTTGATCGGTCTTTCTTTCTCACACAACTTGAACGGAAAAACGTCCACTTGGCGGCGGGACCGCAGGCATACCTACCAGCGACCGTATCTGTCGCGACCATCATGCGCGCAATGGATCATCCCCGTGGACCGGAAGAAGCGCAATGTTGGGAGTTAATTCGAGATGGCGAATATCTTGACGCGAATAGCACTCTGGAAACGGCGATACCAAAACTCGAGGCAGGCGGTCATGCTTTTTTGCCCGTGGTGCGCCTTCCAGGGCAGGATGCGCCGCCGGAGCTTTGGGGCGCTGTATTTCACGTTGATGCACTTCGGGCAGTCAATCGGGCGCTTTCGGAAACTGCGCGCGAAGAGCATTCCTGATCTTCAGACTTCTTCGACGGTGACCTTGCTGGTATAAAAAGCAAGGTGATCTCGGATCTTTTCGACGTCCTTGCTTGGGTCTTCGTAGGACCAAGCTGCGTCCGGAATTGGCCCGCTTTTGGCAATGATGTTATAGAACTGCGCGCGCCCCTTGTACGGGCACTGAAAGGTATTCGCGTTCGCGTCGAGAAACGCCATCGCGATGTCCTGCCGCGGAAAATAAAGTACCGGAGCGAAATCGCCCTCGATTAGTTCCAATACGTTGTTGCTTTCGCCAATCACAGCGCCGCCTGCACGTACGACCCATGTTCCGTCGACTGGTCTGATTTTCAACGTGTCGGACATATATTACCTTCCCTGATCCTCGGGCGTACACGAATGGAGCGTGCAGCTATAAGGGTTTACAAGCATCTTTCAGCCATTCGCACGTTTTCGCGTCGAGCCTAGGGCCGATTTCTGCCAGAGTCTGAGCGTGATACTCGTCAATCCAGTCACGCTCCGCCTGTGATAGCAAGTTCATGTCGATAAGGCGACGATTGAATGGTGTCCAGGTCAGGTTTTCGAACGCATACATCGTTCGATGTCCGTCGGCGGCCGGAATGGTTTCGGCTTCCACGGTGACGATCAGGTTTTCTAGACGGATCCCGAACGCACCGTTTCTATAATAGCCTGGCTCATTTGATAGGATCATGCCCAATTCGAGCGGAGTCGTCGAAATGCGAGAGAGCCTCTGTGGCCCCTCATGGACGCAGAGGTAAGCACCTACCCCGTGGCCGGTGCCATGATCGAAATCCAGTCCGTCTAGCCAAAGTGAGTATCTCGCCAAAGAGTCGAGATGGCATCCTGCGACGCCCTTGGGAAAACGGGTTCGGCTTATGGCGATGAGTCCCTGTAGAACCCGTGTATAGCAGCGCTTTTGATCCTCAGATGGGGACCCAATCAACAGAGTTCGTGTAATGTCTGTGGTGCCACACAGGTATTGCCCGCCCGAGTCGATCACGATCAGGTCGCCGTTTCCTACTTCGCGGTTTGTCTCGTGCGTTACCCGATAGTGCATTATTGCGCCATGTGGGCCGGAACCGCAGATGCTATCAAAGCTGATGTCGCGTAGTTCGTCCGCTTCGCGCCGGAACTCTTCGAGCTTGCTGACAAGGTCAATTTCTGTCGTGCCTGATGTTGGCATTTCCATCTCAGTCCACGCGAGGAATTTCGCCATCGCGACACCGTCGATGCGGTGCGCCTCTTTCATCCCTTTGATTTCTGTTTCGTTTTTGCAAGCTTTGGGGAGAATGCAGGGATCCTGTTTCTCAATTGTCTGGATGCCGTTCTCTTCTAAAAGTTGCAGAATGGCATTGGGCGTAGAGTCAGGGTCAATCAGGATTGGTCCGTCGCTTTCTCGTAGTACAGCTTCAAGATCCGTCTCTGAACGTACGTTTACACTGTCGCCAAGATGACTTGTAATGTCGTCCGCTTTTTCAGGCGCGGCGAAAAGTGTGGCGCGTCCATCATCGTGGAGAAGCGACATTGCATGTGGAACAGGATTTTTTTCGATATCGCCGCCACGAATATTAAAGAGCCAGGCGACACTGTCGGCGAGGGCAATGAACGCGGATTTTGCTCCAGACGAATTGACCTTTTGTGCAATACGATTGCGTTTATCGTGATGAGTTTCGCCCGCAAATTCGGTCGAGTGGACGAAGAACCGGGCTGCAGGCGGGGCGGGGCGGTCCTCCCAAATCTGATCAATGAGGTTTTCGCAGGGGGAAAGGGTGATACCGCTTTCCTTTAGTTTGCTCTCCATTTGCCTGATTTGCGTAGGTGTATGCAGCCATGGATCGAAGCCTATGACATCTCCGGGACCGGCATGTTCTGCGATCCAGCCCTGCAACGAATTTTCGGGCCAATCTACCGGCGTGAAATGCCCGAGATCGGACTGCTCGCGAACTTGAAGACGATAACGACCGTCAACAAAGATCCCGGCAATTTCCCCTAGGACGACGCAGTATCCTGCCGAGCCGGTGAAGCCAGTCAACCAAGCCAGCCGCTCGTCGCAGGGCGCGACGTATTCTCCCTGAAACCGATCTGCACGCGGAATGATGAAGCCAGAAATCCGGTTTGTTTTGAGCTTTTCACGAAGCTTAGCAAGTCTTGGCGGCCCCTGTTCCGGTGAAGCGTTTGAGGTGAAATTCTGGAACATTCGGGGTTTCCTTTTCCGGTCTTAGATTGCTTTCTTCATTCCCAGAACGCGGGCCCGTTTTCGGGGATCGCTGTCGAATAGGCTCGCAAGCTGTTCTGTCATGGCACCGGCGAGTTGTTCGACGTCCGTGATGGTCACGGCACGGTCGTAGTATCGAGTGACGTCATGACCGATCCCAATAGCGATCAGTTCAACGAATTTCTTCTTTTCAACCATCGCGATCACATCGCGCAGGTGTTTTTCAAGGTAATTGGCCGGATTGACTGAGAGGGTCGAGTCATCCACGGGCGCGCCGTCTGAGATCACCATCAAAATCTTGCGTTGTTCGCGTCGTGCCAGCATTCGACGGTGCGCCCATTCGAGCGCCTCGCCGTCGATATTTTCCTTTAGTAGCCCCTCTTTCATCATCAGGCCGAGATGCGCCCGTGTGCGCCGCCAAGGGGCGTCCGCGCTTTTGTACACGATATGTCTAAGGTCATTGAGGCGACCGGGATGCGCCGGGCGTCCGTCGGCAAGCCATTTTTCGCGGCTTTGTCCACCTTTCCATGCTTTCGTTGTAAAGCCCAGGATTTCGACCTTTACGTCGCACCGTTCGAGCGTGCGAGCAAGAACGTCGGCGCAGATTGCTGCGATAGAAATCGGTCGACCGCGCATGGAGCCGGAATTGTCGAGCAAGAGAGTCACAACCGTGTCGCGGAACTCGGTATCCTTTTCGACCTTGAACGATAATGGGGTCGTAGGGTTTGCAACAACGCGCGCCAGGCGTCCCGCATCGAGGATTCCCTCCTCACGGTCGAACTCCCAACTGCGGTTCTGTTGCGCTTGGAGGCGCCGCTGAAGTTTGTTTGCCAGACGGCTGACGGCCCCTTTGAGAGGCTCAAGTTGTTGATCGAGATAGGCGCGAAGGCGTTCAAGCTCGGCAGGCTCGGCAAGCTCTTCCGCACCGATTTCCTCATCGAAGTCGCTTAGATAAACCTGATAATTCGGGTCAGCGTCTGAAATTGGTTGCGGGGGTGGTGGATCAAGTGGGGCTTCACCTTCCGGCAGCTCGGCGTCTTCTTCCAGCTCCCCGTCTTCAGTTTCGTCCATCGAGACCTGAGCTTGACTCTCGTCCTGTTGCTGCTCCTGGCTCTGTTCGGGGGATGCCTCTGTCTGATCGTCGTCGTTGTCGTCTTGACCTGTGCTGTCAGGATCTTCTTGTTCGTTTGAGTCGTCTTCGGCTGTTTCGTCCTGATTTTCGTCTTCTTGGTCGGGATCATCACCAAGTTGATCCCCGTATCCCAGATCGGCTATGAGGTCGCGTGCAAACCGCGCGAAGGCCTGTTGGTCATCCAGAGCCTGCTCGAGCGACTCGAGACGGTCGCCGGCCTGCTCCTCAATGAAGCCACGCCACAGTTCCATGACATTATCGGCAGCGGGCGGTAGCCTGCGTCCAGTCGCCAGATGTCGGATCAGGTATCCGGCTGCTGTGGCAAGTGGGGCTTCAGAGGCTTGCGTGATCTGATCATAGCCCTTTCGGCTGGCCTCAGTTCCGATCTTTGCATCAATGTTTCCGGCGGTGCCAGGCATGTAGCGCGCGCCTACAGCTTCGACACGAGCGGCCTCCATCGCATCAAATAGGTCACGCGCCATTTGACCTTGCGGCATATAGCGGGTCGAGACTTTTGGGTCATGGAACTTATGACGAAGCGCATACGAATCCGCCGTCCCCCGCGCGAGAAGAATTTCATCGCGCGTCATCCTTCGCGAGACTTGCGGCAGCCGTATGCTGTCATTCGACTGCCCGGGCGGATCAACGGAATAGCTGACCGTTAACTCCCGATCATCCGCAAGAACCTTTGTTGCTTCCGCAAGGGCTTTTTTAAACGGATCAGCCGGATTGTCGGAGGGTTTGTTCACTGGAACAACTCGTTGGTTGCGTCGTAATTGGGAGCGATTGAGCGGCAAAAGCTTTCTGATTGGTCGAGCATTGTTTGAGCATCACTACTCAAGCCAGCCAGGCGGAAGAAATTTTTCATCATACCGGCGGCCTGAGAGAGATCACTCGCCAGTTCTTCAGCCGGTTTGTCCGCAACCAGCGAAGCTGCCGCAAGGAAGCCGGTGGCTTCTGCGGCTATCTCTCCGTTCAGATCATCCTCTCCGGCGTGTTCCTTCTTCGCCAGATAAAACGTGGCACAATATCCGACAGCTTCTGACTCGCTGAGACTCTCGAAGCTTTGTGCGTTTGTGCTTGACGCTATCAGTGCGGCGGCAAATGCAGCGGCGAGAGTGCTGAGGTTACGTTTATCCATTGCTCTGGCTCACGGCGCTTTCTGGTAGCTCCTCGTCAAAGCAACGCTGATAGAACTCAGCCACGGTCTGGCGCTCCAGCTCGTCACACTTGTTGAGGAATGTTAGGCGGAAGCCGTATCCAACATCCTGGAATATGCGCGCATTTTCGGCCCACGCAATCACTGTACGCGGGCTCATAACTGTCGAAAGATCGCCATTGATAAATGCAGTCCGAGTGAGATCTGCGACTGTCACCATCTGGCTCACTATATTTCGCCCTTCGGCCGTGTTGTAATGCGGCGCTTTGGATAGGACGATCGCAGTTTCCGCGTCATGGCTGAGGTAGTTCAGCGTTGCAACAAGGCTCCAGCGGTCCATCTGGGCTTGGTTGATTTGTTGGACGCCGTGGTAGAGGCCCGTCGTGTCGCCAAGGCCAACGGTATTGGCTGTGGCGAATAGACGGAATGACGGGTGGGGAGTAATTATTTCGTTCTGATCAAGTAGCGTGAGTTTACCATCATGTTCGAGAACTCGCTGGATCACGAACATCACATCCGCGCGACCTGCATCGTATTCATCGAACACAATCGCGACAGGGTTACGCAAGGCCCATGGCAGAATCCCCTCATGGAACTCGGTCACTTGTTTACCGTCGCGCAGTTTGATGGCGTCTTTACCGATAAGGTCGATGCGGCTGATATGGCTATCGAGGTTGACGCGGACGCAGGGCCAATTCAGGCGTGCGGCGACTTGCTCGATATGGGTGGATTTGCCTGTGCCGTGATAACCTTGGATCATCACGCGCCGATTGTAGCCAAAGCCCGCGAGGATCGCGAGCGTCGTATCAGGGTCAAACTTGTAGGTCGGATCGATCTCGGGGACGCGATCGGTCCGCTCCGCAAATCCTTTTACTTTCATGTTCGTGTCGATCCCGAACACATCGCGGACTGAGATGTCTTCGGTGGGCTTTGCGGTCATATCGGTCATGCCATCGGCCATGCTATCTCTTTCGGTTGGGCGTTATTCGGATTTCGGATGCAACATATCGTTTTATGCCGCAAGGGAAAGCGCGAACCGAGCGCATTATTGCCGAGAAATGGGATTTGGCTGCCTGCATCGTGCCCGTTTGCTTTCTCACTCCGTTTTGTCATGATGCCTATAGTGATGAGGGGTGGGTTTGAAATGACGACGGATGGTGGTTCCGCGCATTGGATTGAAGGGGTCGGCGATGGTGATCTTGCGTCGACCAGAAAACTCTTCGACGAAATTGCGCTTGATATCTGGAATTTCGATACTGGTGCAGACGCCGCCGTTGCGGCACGCGAGGTGCGTGCTGCCAATTTCCTGGCGGTGTGCGCGCGGTCTGCTGAATTTTTAGGTCAGGACGGCTCGCTGTACGACTGGGTGAGCGAGATTACACCGCCTGAGACCGGCATTGATGAGCACGGCAAGGGAATTGGTAGTGCTCTCGCCGCAGTCGATGCTCAGACGCGACGTGCGATCGTAGTCGCCGCAACGAATGCCGTCACATATGAAGAAATTGCCTCTGTCTTGCGGATCGCGGTGGGGGATGTGCGGGATTGGTTTCGCAAGGGACTAGAACGTATCGCCGATCATTCAGGTCTTGGTTTGAGCAGTGATGCTGACGAGGTTCTGCAAGAAGCTGATATGCTCGCGGCGGAATGTGCCTTTGGGGTGTTGACGGACGGCGAGCAGCGCGCTTTCGAAGCTGTGCTTGAGGTCGATCCATCTCTTCAGAACCGGCTCTTCATTTGGAAGGAGTTGGCCGAACAGCTGGCTGAAATTGGGGCTGAACTTGAGAGTATTTGGGATCTGGTCTGCACGCATTTGGTCTCTGCTCAAGAACCTGTCGTCCAAGACACCGCCTCCGATGTGGGTGATGAATTAGGCGGTGAACCGAAAAGCGGCTTGCTCAGTAGAATCGGGCTCGTCCCGTACGCTGCACTGGGGCTGGTGCTTGCGCTTTTGGTTTTGACGTTTTTTGATTTGCGATTGGAACCGGAAAGGCCGATGGCGGATTACAGCGCAACCTTGAGTGATCAAGAAAACGGGCTTTCGATCGTCGTCGATTACGTCAGTGAGACCGGCGTGATGGTCGTGCGCCACGTGTCCGGTTCCGCGACGGAGGGGCGTGCGTTAGAATTATGGTTGGTTATGGCGGATCTGGAAGCGCCGATTTCATTAGGCGTTGTTGGCAATCGTAGGGAGGAGCGTATCGTGATCCCTGAGACTTTGCGTACAACCCTTCCAGCCTCGTCGGTCGCCGTGACAGAGGAAAGGCTCGGTGGCTCATCGAACGGGAGGCCAGCTGGCGAGAGCCTGACGACGGCTACCTTCGCCCCGATACAGCGATAGAAACAGAGCGTTTCTGTATAATTTCTGGTAATGTGAACATTTCCGCGCGAAATTGCCTCCTGATTGACGAGGACACTGACTGCTGGAAGCGCTGCGACCATGAGACATCCGCGGGATTTATTCACACCTCGCATGTGTGCGGCGGTTGCGCTGGGTGCGATCGCGGGTGGGGTCTGTGGATTTGCCGGTGTCGCAACGTTTGCCAGCGGCGAGATGCCAGGATTTTTCCGTTTATGGGTGCCCATTGCCAGTCTGCTGGCTGGCGCCATTGCGATACTGTATCTCCGTGACTGTTTCGGGCATCCTGGCTTGGTGGGGCATTTTCGTGCGATTAGCGGTATGGTTGGAGCTGCCCTGCTTGCCATGGTTGTCGCGGGTACGTTGTCATTGCCGGTTTATGGAACAATGTTTGGACCCCTCATGGCGCTGACCGTATTGGTGGCGGTACCGTCGGTTATAGTTGTTTGGTGTCTTTCGCTGGCGGTTGCGCATTTGCTCCTTCGTCAGGAGCGGGCCGCGCATCGCGCGGCCCGGATCCGCACTGAGTTCGGACGGGAAACGGTTTCTTAATCTTTGAAGTGGCGGCTTTCCTTGATTTGGTCCCAAGCCCAAACCACCTCGGCCAGCTGCTCCTCCTGACTGCGGTCGCCGCCGTTCATATCCGGGTGCAGCACTTTGATTAACGCTTTGTAAGCTTTTCGGATCTCTGGCTTCGTCCAGTGATCTTTTGCCTCTAGAATTTCGATTGCGCGACGTTCCGTGGGTGGGAGGCGGCGGGTGCCAGTTACGGATTTTCCGGGGTTCCGGGTCGCGTTCTCACCGAGAACTTGATGAGGATCATCAACGCCTAGTCTGGCCCAAGCGCGCTGCTCCTCAGAGCGCTTGCCAAATGGTTTGGTTTTACGTCCCCATACACGATCTTCGTCGACCTGTTCTTCGAATTCCTGTTCGGTTGCGTTTTCGAAGAAATTCCACTTGAGGTTATATTCCCTAACGTGATCCTTGCAGAACCAAAAATAGTCATCGAGGATGTCAGGGCTCTTGGGCGCGCGATATTGTGCGGACTCCTCGCAGCCCGGATGCTCGCAGACGCGGTTCGACGTCTCAAATGCACCGGACATGCCGCGACGGCCGCGCGGTTTCTTCTTTTTCGCGGCGGAAACTGAGATGTCAAATCCGAAGGGATCTGTCTTGGACATAGGCTGCCTCACTTTTCGACTCGGACGCAGCAGTTTAATCCCTGTAGACAGAGATTGAAGGGGTCAGAGGAAAATTTATGGCACTTGCGCAAGAAATCGAAATCCGACTGCAAAAAGCATATTCTCCTGAGTATCTGGAGATTATTGACGAAAGTGAAATGCACCGTGGGCATGCGGGGTATCAGGAAGGTGGCGAGAGCCACTGGCGCGTTGCCATCTCCGCCGGACCATTCGATGGGATGACGCGTATTGCGCGCCACCGTGCGGTTCATGATGCTATCGGCAAGGACATCATCGGGCGCATACACGCGCTGGCGATTGAATTCCGTTAGCCGTCGTCCCGTGACGCGCGGGGTGAGTTCATACGCGGCTCGGGGCGCTCGGACGTGGCGCGGAGCGATGGCCCAGCCTCTGGTTCGGGTGCGGTATAATGCACTTCGGAAACAAGGGGTTGGCTCTCTGCCAAGGGGGAGGTGCGGCGGAAGATCAGCATGGTTTTCTGCTGGCTCTTGCTGCCGCGCAGCATTCCGCCGGATTCGACGGTCATGGAATCGGCGCGTATGTATTCCCAGCCGTCTGTGGCCATATCGTTGAGGATCTCTTCGAGGGTTTGGCTGAATCGGGCGTCCTGACCGCGGATTCCGCGGGCTTTATTGGCGCGTTTCGGGGCGGGGACGACCTTGTATTCGAACTGGGGCATATGCGACCTAGCGGCTTTGGGTTTCGAGGATAAATGAAAAGATATCAATCGCATCCCGCTCGTTCCTAAGGCGGTATGACATGCGGCTGCGGGCGCGTCTGTCTCCGAGGCGGGTGCGGAGAAAGCCGGTCGGGTCCATCACATAGGCGACAAATGACTCGCGATCCCAGCGATCTGCTTTGGTGGCGTAACTTGCGAGTGCGACCCCATAGCGAAAACCGGTTTGGCTTCCCGGGGTGCGATCAAATAACCCATTGAGATTAGGCGCATTTTCGCGGCCTTTTCCGGCGATGGTGCGGCCTTCGGGGGTGATGATCGAGTGGCAGGCGGCGCAGTTGCGTTCGAACAGATCGGCACCGCGGGAAGGCTGACCCTCGGATGCAGCGGCAGACGCAAAAAGAAAGCTGAGCATCGCGCCGTAAGATATTGTTTTCATTGATATCATTGCGAGGTATATCGCGCCGTTCCGTGGTTCATAGCGTGGCAACTTACAGGATTTCCGAGACAGGGTGAACCCCAAGAAAATCCTCTGAAAACGCGGAAAACCATGATGCACAATCCATGCACAACGTATGCACATCCTATGCATATCGCACCTGCAGAAAGTTAAGCCTGAGTTAAGGAAATCAGGGGCTAAGACTTCCCAAAAGGGATCGGATCAGCTCCAAAGAGGAAGACCGGCCAGCGCAGAGGCCGCGATGATTGTATAGGCCGTGGCCCGGTAGATGCGTTCGTAGCGGGGACGGAACAACCATCCCCCGATCAGGCTGCCGCAGAGGGTCGGAACGATCAGCAGTGCCCCCCAGTAAAGAGCGGCCGGGTCGAGGCGGTCGTAGAGCCAAAGCATGGGCAAAAGCACGACGTCCGTGATCAGGAGAAACAGAAATGTATTGGCCCGGATGATTGCGGCGGGGCGGGTGCTCGCCATGTAGAGGAGAATTACGGGAGGACCGGGCAGACCGGATACGCCCTGCAGGAAACCAGAACATGCACCGGTTCCGAAAATTAACGGCGGGTTCAACGGGCCGCGATAGCGCAGCCCTGAAATCAGGAACACCAAAAGAACAAGCGCCACCGTGGAGACCGCATAGCGGAAGGTCTCGGGCGGGGCCAATGTCAGGACATAGAGGCCGATGGGCAAAGCAAGGATCAAACCGGTAACGAGGCGCATCAGGTCGCGCCCTTCGCATTGGCGGAGAGCACGGCGGACGAGCGGCAAGGGGCCTAAGAGATCGAATATGACGATCGTCGTGAGTGCCTGAAAAGGGGTAAGAACAATCCCCGCAAGCGGAAGGTAGATCAGGCCCGAGCCAAAGCCCGAAAAACCCCGCACAAGCGCGGCGAGAAAGGCCGCGCCTGCCAGTATGGCAGCATCGGTGATCTCCAGTCCTGCCAGCATCGGCGACTCCCCTTTGCGGCGGACGTTATCAGAAAACACGCAATGCACAGCCCCAATTCGGTCAGCATTTGCTTTCCCGAAAAGGGCTGTGTGTTCTGGTGCGGCTGCGCAATATTGTGGGGCGCAAGCGGCGTGGTCAGAGGCCGAGCTTTTCCTGAACCAGCTTGTTTACGGCGGCGGGGTTTGCCTTGCCTCCGGTGGCTTTCATCACCTGACCCACGAACCAGCCTGCAAGCTTGGGGTTCTGCTGCGCCTTTTCGACCTGCGCGGGGTTGGCTGCGATGACCTCATCAACGGCAGCTTCGATAGCGCCGGTATCGGTCACCTGTTTCATGCCGCGTTCTTCGACGATGGCCTCGGGGTCGCCGCCTTCGGTATAGATGATCTCGAAGAGGTCTTTGGCGATCTTGCCGGAGATGTCACCCTTGGTGATCAGGCCGACAATCTTGCCGAGCTGTTCAGGGGAAACCGGCGAGTCCTCGATACTGTGGTCTTCTTTTTTGAGGCGTCCGAAAAGCTCGTTAATCACCCAGTTGGCGGCCAGCTTACCGTCGCGGCCTTCGGCCACTTTTTCGAAATAGGCGGCGTTGGCGACTTCTGCTGTCAGAACGCCCGCATCGTATTCGGACAGACCGAATTCGGTGACGAAGCGGGCTTTCTTCTCGTCCGGCAGTTCGGGGAGAGAGGCTGCAATGTCATCGACCCATGCCTGCTCGATCTCCAGCGGGAGGAGGTCGGGATCGGGGAAGTAGCGGTAGTCATGCGCCTCTTCCTTGGAGCGCATGGAACGGGTTTCGTTCTTGTCCGGATCGTAGAGGCGGGTTTCCTGCACGACTTCCTTGCCGTCTTCCAGAAGCGCGATCTGGCGGCGGGCTTCGTAATCAATCGCCATCTGGATGAAGCGCATGGAGTTCATGTTCTTGATCTCGCAGCGGGTGCCGAGATGGGAGAAATCCTGCGTTTCCTGATATCTCTCATAATCACCGGGGCGGCAGACGGAGACGTTCACATCGGCGCGGAGGTTGCCGTTTTGCATGTTGCCGTCACAAGTGCCCAGGTAACGCATGATCTGGCGCAGCTTGCCGACATAGGCGGCGGCTTCTTCGGGGCCGCGGATGTCGGGGCGGGACACGATTTCCATCAGGGCGACGCCGGTGCGGTTGAGATCGACGAAGGACATATGCGGATCCATATCGTGGATCGACTTGCCGGCGTCCTGTTCGAGGTGGATGCGCTCGATGCGGACGCGGCGGGCGATGCCGGGTGCCATGTCGACGAGCACTTCGCCTTCGCCCACGATGGGGTGGTAGAGCTGGCTGATCTGATACCCCTGCGGAAGATCGGGGTAGAAGTAGTTCTTGCGGTCAAAGGCGGACCAGAGATTGATCTCTGCCTTCAGGCCCAAGCCGGTGCGGACAGCCTGTGCGACGCAGCCTTCGTTGATCACGGGCAACATGCCGGGCATACCAGCATCAACGAAGGCGACGTTGGAGTTTGGCTCGGCGCCGAACTGGGTGGAGGCACCGGAGAACAGCTTGGCCTTGGTCGCGACCTGTGCGTGGACTTCGAGGCCGATGACGAGCTCCCAATCGCCGGTCGCGCCTGCGATGGTTTTGGGTTGCGGGGCTTCATAGGTCAGATCGAGCATTGGCTGGTCTTTCTCCACTGGTCAGTCATGGCCCGAGGGCAAGAGGTGTTGCGCATTCTCTAGGCGAGAGGCGGCGGCGCTGCAAGTGGCGGATGTCCGCTCAGGCATGGCGAAGTGCTGCCGAAAACGTCTGTTGCGGAGGGTAATGCTGGCAGGGGCGGCACCCGCAGGCTACGCGGCATTGAGACGGGATGCCATGGAGCAGGGCATGCAACAGTGGATTCGTAAATTGACGCTGGTTTTGGCGGTGGCGGGATGTGCATCGGTGCAGGCTGGCGAAGAGCCTGTGGCGATGCGGTGGGATCATCGACCCGAAGCGGCAGAGTGGACGATGGCGACTCGCGGTGCTCTGGGAAATCATGGAGCGGCGTTGGTCGATATGGTGCCCGAGGATATTGATACTTGGTGCCCCGGTTACGAAACCGCAGGGCGCGCGGCGCGGGAGCTGTTCTGGACGGGGCTGTTTTCTGCATTGGCTAAACATGAGAGCACGTGGGACCCGCGCGCGTCAGGTGGTGGGGGGCGCTGGATCGGGCTGTTGCAGATCGCGCCGCCCACGGCGCGGCATTACGGCTGTATGGCTCGTGATGCGGAGGCGCTGAAGGATGGTGCGGCGAACCTCTCGTGTGGGGTGCGGATCGCGGCGGTGACCGTCGCGCGGGACGGGATGGTGGGGACCGGTCGTGCGGGGCTTGCCGCGGATTGGGCGCCGTTCCTTTCCGAGCAGAAGCGGGCCGATATGATCGCGTGGACCCGCGCACAGCCCTATTGCCGGAAGTAAATGGCGCCATAGGTTGCGGCTCAGCGATCAAGGAGCCGCCCCGATGGGAAAGATGCGCCGAAAGGCCGATCTGCCGAGCAAGACCTGCGCGACCTGCGGGCGGCCTTTTGCATGGCGCAAGAAGTGGGCGAAGGTTTGGGATGAAGTGAAGTATTGTTCCGACCGCTGCCGTGGTCAGGCGCGGAGCGCGTCTTTTTCAAGGAAATCATGAAACAGCTGCGCCATACTGGTAAAATAGTTTTACCAATTTTGTTGCCTATCGGAAACTTGAGGGCTATTTAGCGGGCAAGCGGCATGCGAATGTATGCCAGAGCAAAATCGGAGGAGCGCGACATGGTAAAACGCATCGACAAGAACGGCCTTCAGGTAGCCGAGGAACTGGCCAGCTTCATCGACGAGAAGGCGTTGCCGGGGACGGATGTTTCGGCAGAGGCGTTCTGGTCGGGTTTTGCGGCGATGGTCGGCGACCTTGCGCCGAAGAACAAAGCGTTTCTCGAAAAGCGGGAAGAATTGCAGAGCCAAATCGACGACTGGCATGTGCGCCACCGCAACCAGCCGCATGACCATGAAGCCTATAAGCGCTTCCTCAAGGATATCGGTTATCTGGTTGAGGAAGGTCCCGACTTCGAGATCGAGACCGCGAATGTGGACCCTGAGATTGCCTCCGTTCCTGGTCCGCAGCTGGTGGTGCCGATCACCAATGCCCGTTATGCGCTGAACGCGGCGAATGCCCGTTGGGGCAGCCTTTACGATTGTCTTTACGGCACCGATGCGATGGGCGCGCCTGCGCCCAAGGGTGGCTATGACCGTGGGCATGGTGCGCGGGTTGTGGCGCGGGCACGTGTGTTCCTCGATGAAGCGTTCCCGATCCAAGGCGCGAGCCATGCCGATGTGCGCCGCTATTATGTGCAGGACGGAGCGCTTCTCGTGGACGATTGCCCGCTGGCGCAGCCGGAAAAATTTGTGGGCTACAAGGGCAACCCGAAAGCGCCGGACTCGATCCTGCTGCGCAATCACGGGCTGCATGTAGAGCTGGTCTTTGACCGGGCCCATCCGATTGGCTGCCGTGATCAGGCGCTGTTGGCCGATGTGCAGATCGAAAGTGCCGTTTCCGCCATTATGGATTGCGAGGACTCGGTTGCTTGCGTGGATGCCGAGGACAAGGTGCAGGCGTATAGCAACTGGCTGGGCCTGATGCAGGGTAATCTGGAGGCGACGCTGGAGAAGGGTGGCAAGACCATTACCCGCCGCCTGAACGATGACCGCCGCTACACCGCGCCGGATGGCAGCGAGTTGGTGCTGAAGGGGCGGGCGCTCCTGTGGGTGCGCAATGTAGGTCATCTGATGACCAACCCTGCCATTCTGGACGCGGACGGCAACGAAATCCCCGAGGGGCTGATGGATGCCGCGATTACGACGCTGATCGCCATTCACGACCTGAAGCGCGAGAGCGGAAACTCGGTGCATGGATCGGTTTATGTTGTGAAGCCGAAGATGCACGGGCCCGACGAAGTTGGCTTTGCCGACGAGATTTTCACCCGTGTCGAGAGCTTCCTCGGTTTGCCGCAATACACGGTGAAGATTGGTGTGATGGACGAAGAGCGCCGTACCAGTGTGAACCTGAAGGAATGCATCCGTGCCGCGAAGAGCCGCGTGGCCTTTATCAACACGGGCTTCCTCGACCGCACTGGCGACGAAATTCACACCAGCATGGAAGCGGGTCCGTTCAGCCGGAAGGACTTTATCAAGCGCAAGGCATGGATCGGCGGTTATGAGAACCAGAACGTCGATATCGGCCTTGAGTGCGGTCTGTCCGGCAAGGCGCAGATTGGTAAGGGCATGTGGGCCATGCCTGATCTGATGGCCGCGATGATGGAGCAGAAGATCGAGCATCCGAAATCCGGTGCGAACTGTGCTTGGGTGCCGTCCCCCACCGCCGCGACCCTTCATGCGCTGCATTACCATAAGGTCGATGTGTTCGCGGTGCAGGAAAAGCTGAAGAAGGGCGGACGGCGTGCCTTTGTCGATACGCTGCTGGATATCCCGATGGCGAGCTACCGGAAGTGGTCGAAAGAGCAGATCATCAAGGAAGTCGAGAACAACGCGCAGGGCATCCTCGGTTATGTGGTGCGCTGGATTGATCAGGGTGTTGGGTGCTCCAAAGTGCCGGACATCAATGATGTGGGCCTGATGGAAGACCGTGCGACCTGCCGGATCAGCTCGCAGCACCTTGCCAACTGGCTGCATCACGGTGTGGTGAGCGAGAAGGAAGTCATGGCCGCCATGCAAAAGATGGCCGCTGTGGTGGACCGTCAGAACGAAGGCGACCCGCTGTATCAACCGATGGCGCCCGGGTTTGACGGGATCGCGTTCCAAGCGGCGTGTGATCTGGTGTTCAAGGGCCGCGAGCAGCCTTCAGGCTACACCGAGCCGGTGCTGCATCGCCGTCGGTTGGAGCTGAAGGCGACACTGGGCCACTGATCCAGCGACCCGCCAGCACGCTTGTGGTGGCGGGTTTTTCATTTGATGGGAGAAAAAAATGGCGGAACTATCACTCAACCGTGCCCGCACGATCATTCGCAAGGCGCTCGCCAAAGGGCGCGAGGAAGGCTTCAAGCCGCTCTCCGTCGTGGTGCTGGACACAGGCGGGCATGTCAAAGCCTTCGAGCGTGAGGACGGTGCGGCGCCGGGCCGTTTCGGGATCGCTCAGGGTAAGGCCTATGGCGCGATCATGCTGGGGATGGCGGGGCGCGCGCAAATGGCGCGGGCTGAGCAGCAGGCCTATTTCATGGCGGCTGTGAATGGTGTCTATGGCGGACAGGTCGTGCCGGTGCCGGGTGGCGTCCTCGTCCGCGACAAGCGCGGCGCAGTTATCGGCGCTGTCGGTGTGACAGGTGACACGTCAGACAATGACGTGATTGCGGCTGTTGCGGGCATCGAGGCAGTCGGGCTGGTGGCGGAAGAGTAAAATTCCATCATCGGATCAAAGAGAGGGGCGGAGCGGTTGCTGCGCCCTTTTCTATGTCGGGATCTGTGCATATGTTCGTGAGGCATGCGAACAGAATGGATCATCCAAAAATGGCGCGACCGGTTATCGGGGTCCTTGGAAACTATCACCTGCTGAATGATCAGTATCCGGCACAGGCGGCGGGAGAGCTGAATTTCGCGGCGATTGCTGAGGTGGCCGATGCGTTGCCGCTGATGGTGCCAGCCAATCCGACATTGGTGCAGGTCAATGAATTGCTGGATGCCTGCGACGGATTCCTGCTGCCGGGGGCGCGGCCCAATGTGCACCCCGAGGAATATGGGGAGCCGCCGACCGAAGCGCATGGCGTATTCGATCGGTGCCGAGATGCAGTTGCGCTGCCGCTCATTCGGGCCTGTGTCGATCGGGGGCAGCCGTTTTTGGGCGTGTGCCGAGGATTTCAGGAAATCAACGTGGCGCTGGGCGGGACGCTGTATCCCGAGATCCGCGATCTGCCCGGGCGAGACAATCATCGCATGCCGCCGGAGGGAACGCTGGAAGAGAAATTCGCGCTGCGCCATCGGGTTCGGTTTGCCCAAGGTGGTGTGTTTCATCGGCTGATGGGGGCGCAGGAGGTGATGACCAACACGCTGCACGGGCAGGGGATTAAGGATGCAGGTGAGCGGATCGTGATTGACGGGTGGGCGCCGGATGGGACGCCGGAGGCGACCTATGTGAAGGATGCGCCCGGGTTCACGCTGGCTGTGCAGTGGCACCCTGAATGGAATGCGGCGATTGATCCGGTATCGCGGCCGTTGTTCACCGCATTTGGACAGGCCGCACGAGACTGGGCGGCGGGGCGCTCACATTTGCGTCAGAGCGCCTATGGGTGATTGACCTTCCCCCTGCTGGAACCCGTAGGCGGGGGCAGAGTGGGACAAAGGAGCACGGCATGCGGGCAGTTTTGATGGTGGCAAGCGCTGCGGCGTTGAGTGTTGGCGGCGCGATCTGGATGACGCTGGGCGGGGCGGAGCCGGCGCTGGCGCAATCGGGTGAGGAGGGCGCGCCGATCGTGGAGATCGTCTTGCCGGACAGCCTGACGCCGAAGCAGGAGATGGGTAAGCGGGCCTTTGACGCCGTTTGCGCCGATTGCCACGGGCAGAATGCGACCGGACTGGTGGGCAAGGCGCCGCCGCTGGTGCACAAGATCTATGAGCCGAGCCATCATGGGGATATGGCATTTCTGATGGCTGTCCAGCGAGGGGTGCGGGCGCATCACTGGCCCTTTGGTGATATGCCGCCGCAAAGCGGGCTCACGCCTTCGGATGTGGCGAATATCGTCGATTATGTGCGTGCGTTGCAGCGGGAAAACGGCATCGACTAGACGGCCGGGCGTAAGCGGTCGATGAGCCAGAGTGCGGCACCGAGAACGAGCGGGGCGAGGCCGACGACCATCAGGCCGATCTTGAGGAGGCCGAGAGAGCTGCTGAGGGAGACGAGCCACTCGGGCAAAGCAGGATAACCCTTCGCCAGCAAAAAGAGCGTGAGGTTTTCCGCATAGTCCCCGAGCGCTGCCAGCAGCGGAAAGAGGCTGAGCGCGGGACGCCCGCGCGGGGCCCAGAGCCGGTAGGTGAGGAGCGCGGCGCAGAGGGCATAGGCGGCAGGGTTGAAAAGGTCGAGCAGTTGAATGCGGGCATAGAGCGTCATGCCTTCGGGCCCGTAGCTGCCAAACACCTCTGCGACGCGGGCGGCGCTATAGCCGAAATCGAAATCGAGAATGCCGTAGCCGCCGCTGGCAGCGGAGAGTTGCGACATGGTGAGAAGGATGGTTCCGAAAACCAGCCCCCATGCGAGAAACGGGAGTGCGATGACCCACCCATGGGAAAGGCTGGAAATCAGGCGGAGGAGGGCTTGCATCGTCGTGTCTCCTATTATTGACAGTTGTGTCAGTTAAAAATGACAGTTATGTCAATATTTGAAACAACGCAAGGAAAACCGATGGCGGCGGATGGCGGCACGCTCACACCTAAAGCGCGGCGCACGCGCGAGGCCCTGATCACCGCAGCAAGGGAGGTGATCGGGGCTGAAGGTGTTGGCGCGGCGAATGTGCTGCGGGTCTGTGCCGTGGCGGGGGTGGGGCGCACGTCCTTCTACAATTACTTCGAAGGCATGGAGACGCTGGTTGACGCCGTTGCGGAAGAGGCGGCGGATGCGGTGCGGAGGCGCTTTGATGAGCTTCATGCGGAGATGCCGCGCGGCATGGACCGTCTCGCGACCTGTATCGAGATGATTTTGACCAGTGCAGTCGACGCGCCGCAAGAGATGCTGCTGATCACCGCGCTGGCGACCGATGCGCCGCCGATCAGAGCGCTGCTGGAGCAGGAGATCGCCGCTGAATTGCGCGCGGCAGGGGCCGGCGGCGCTGCTGCACGCGCACGGTTGTGTGATTTCCTCGCGACAGGCATTTTGGCGCTGGCGCGGGAATTTGCGCTTGGGCGGCACGAGGCGGCGGATGTGCGCCACTATTGTGGCTATCTCACCGCCGCCTGTATGCAGCTTTCAAAGGATTAGACGCCGTAGAAAGCGACTGCTTTGTTGAACGGGGTTTCGCGCAGGCGTTCACCGGTCAGATCAAAAATGGCGTTACCCAATGCGGCGGGCGCGGGCGGTGTGGCAGGCTCCCCTACGCCGCCGATATGGCGGTTGTTTTCGAGGATCGCGACCGACATCTTGGGCGCTGTATGCATGCGAAGCGCATCATAATCAGGGAAGTTATACTGATCTGCTGCGCCGTCGGTGAAGGTGATCTCGCCCATCATCGCGGCGGAAAGACCGAAGAGCGCGCCGCCGGTCATTTGGGCCTCGATATTGCGGGGGTCGAGTGCTGTGCCGACATCGCAGGCGATCCAGAGGTTGGCTATGCGAATGCGGCCTTCCTCCTCGACGACCTCGCAGACTTGGGCGACCGGTGTTCCGTAGCTGTAACAGAAAGCCACGCCGCGCCCTGTTCCCGCTGGTGTTTGGCCCGTCCAGCCGGACATTTCGGCGACTTTTTCCAGCACTTTGGCGGAGGGTTCATGCTCGCGGCGGATCAGTTCAAGGCGGAATTGCAGCGGGTCGCGGGCGGCGGCATGGGCCATTTCGTCAATGAAGGTGTCAAAGAAAAACCCGTTCATCGACGCGCCCACAGACCGCCAGTAGCCGACGGGAATATCGGTTGGGGCAAGGTAGCCTGAGTAGCGGAAGTTCGGGATGCCGTAGGGCTGATCGAAACCGCCGGAGAGATGCTCGCGGTCGGGACCGGGTGTTTCGTCTCCGGCAATCTTGGCTGCTGTCGCTTTGACGACGGAGTGACCAGCGATTTTTCCATCGAGCATGACCGCCTGACCGTCCTGCACGCGCCCGCGGAAACGGGCGACGGCCGCGGGGCGGTAGTAGTCGTGTCGCATGTCTTCTTCGCGGCTCCATGTGACATTGACCGGCGTGTCGGGCAGGGCCAGTGCGACGCGGGCCGCTAGGACGGAAAAGTCGGTTTCGCCCCGCCGACCGAACGCGCCGCCCATCAAAGGTGTTTCCACCTGAACCTGATCGGGGGTAAGGCCGATTGCTTCGGCGACTTTGTCGCGGGTCAGAGTGGGGGATTGATTGCCTGTCCAGATATGCATGGTGCCGCTGGAAAACCAGGCGGTCGCGTTCATCGGCTCCATCGTTGAATGGGCGAGCCAAGGAATCCGGTATTCGGCGGTGATTTCAGTGCCTTCGGAGACAGAATCGACATCGCCCTCGTCCCGGGGGGTGGCATTCGGTGCGCTGGAGTCGAAAGCGGCGGTGATTGCGTCGAACAGAGCTTCGTTGGTGGCGGGGCGCGGGCTTGGACCCCAGGTAATTTCGACAGCCTCGGCTGCGCGGAAGGCCAGCCAGGTGTTGCGTGCAACCACGGCGATACCATCGCCGAGGTCGATCACATCCTCGACCCCCGCCATACTGCGTGCGGCGCTGTCGTCATAGCGCACCATCCCGCCCCCGTTCGGGGACATGCGCACTGTGGCAAAGCGCATTCCGTCGAGCCGCGTATCGATACCGAACTTTGCGGTGCCGGTGACCTTCCCGACCATATCGACTCGGGGCATGTCTTTGCCCAGATATTTCCAATCGGACGGATCGCGTAGCGCAACGCGGGGCGGGTCTATGGCCGCCGCGTCTTCGGCGAGATCGGCGTAGGGGATGCGTGTCCCATCTGGAGCGATCACCATGCCGTTTTCGGTGGTGAGGTCGTCTGACGACAGCCCGAGCCGCGCGGCGGCTGCCAGTTTCAGGGTTTCGCGTGCGGTGGCGCCTGCTTCGCGCATCCGCACGAAGCCGTCTTTCATGGACGTGGAACCTGCGGTAAGCTGGAGGCCGACGAGTTTGGCGATTTCGCCGACCTGATCGCGCAAACCCTGCCGGAAATCCCCGACCTCGTAATCGAGGAACGGCAGACCAAGCCCGAAGAGCGCGGAGTTATAATAGGCTTTGGCCGGAGGGCCGTGCAGGACGGTAATATCACTCCATGCGACGTCCAGCTCTTCGGCGAGAAGGGCAGCCCATGTGGTATGCACGCCTTGGCCCATCTCGGCTTTTGGTGCGATCAGTGTGACGCCATCGGCGTTGATGATCACGAACGGGTTCAAGACGGTCTCGCCGTCGGTAGAGGAGAGGGGGTTTTCGGCGGGTTTCTTCACCTGATAAACGCCGAAGGCCACGCCGCCGGCGACGGCGACGGAGCCGATGAGGAACGTACGGCGGGCGATTTTTCCGATGCGGGACATCTCAGGCCTCCTTCATCCGGGCGGCGGCGGTGTGGATGGCCGCGCGAATGCGGGGATAGGTGCCGCAGCGGCAGAGATTTCCCTCCATCGCTTCGTCGATGTCGGCATCGGTGGGCGAGGGTGTTCGGGCGAGGAGATCGACCGCCTGCATGATCTGGCCGGACTGGCAGTACCCGCATTGAGCGACCTGATGTTCGACCCACGCGGCCTGAAGTGCGGAAAGGGCATCAGGCGTGCCGAGGCCTTCGATCGTGGTGACAGGGCCCCATACATCTGCCAGTGCGACTTGGCAGGAGCGGACGGCTTCGCCATCGATATGAACGGTGCATGCCCCGCAAGCGGCGACTCCGCAGCCGAATTTGGTCCCGGTCAGGCCGATTTCATCGCGCAAAACCCAAAGAAGCGGCACATCGTCCGGTAGATCGATCCGGTAGTCGGTGCCGTTGATCGTCAGGGGGGTGGTCACAGCTGCGCCTCCTCGTGCTGTCGGGCAGGAGCCCGCAAACATGTTTTGTCGCAAAGATGGCGCGAAACCGCAGAGGGACAAGGGAAAACGAGGATTTCGTTACGTCACGCATGAGGCCAGTTTGCCGGTGACAACGGGTCGGTGGCGGGGCAGAGTGGGAGGATGAAATGGTTCGATCTGCCGCCTCTCTGGACGCTTCTGTTTTGCCTCACTGCCTACGGGCTGGGACGATGGGATCCGTGGGCGCTTTCACTGGCGCATCCGGTGACCGAGATGCTCGCGGGGGTGTTGATCGGGGGCGGGGTGCTCCTGATGGTGCTTGCTGCGGCGGAAATGAGGCGGCAACGCACAACGATCATTCCGCACCGTGAGGCGGACCGGCTGGTGCAGAGCGGTATCTTCCGTCGCAGCCGCAATCCGATCTATCTGGGCGATGTGCTTATCCTTGCGGGCGTCGTGCTTTGGATGGACGCTGTTCCCGGGCTGGTTCTGGTGCCACTGCTGGCGTGGGTTTTGGAACGGCGCTTCATTATACCGGAGGAAGATCGCCTGCGCCGAAAATTCCGTGCCGATTTTGCCAGATATTGTGAAAAGACCCGCCGCTGGTTGTAGCCGGTACGGTCTCATGGGCCGGTAAAGTCGCTGTTAGCGCACAAAGTGTCGAAATTTGGTTTTTCGTCGCTTGAGAAACTTTATTGCGCGCGATAGGTGATGGACGATGGGTTAATCAACCAAAGGGGACTGTCCGTGAAAATCGGCGCACCAAAGGAAACATTCGCTGGTGAGAACAGGGTCGCGATGACGCCTGCTTCGGCCAAGGAATTGCAGAAACTCGGCTATGACTGCGTGATCGAGACCAAGGCGGGCGAGGCTGCCGGGTTTACCGACGCGGCCTATAAGGAGGCCGGTGTCGAGATCGTCAAGACGGGTGCGGCGCTGTTCAAGGCGGTCGACATCATTGCCAAGGTTCGCCCGCCTTCGGAGACGGAGGCGAAGCGGCTGACAAAGGGGCAGACGCTGATCTCGTTCTTCTATCCTGCGTCGAACGAGGCGCTGATGGAGCTGGCCCGCTCGAAGGGCGCGAGCGTGATTGCGATGGACATGGTGCCGCGCATCAGCCGTGCGCAGAAGATGGATGCACTGTCCTCTATGGCGAATATCGCGGGCTACCGCGCGGTGATCGAGGCGGGCAACAACTTTGGCCGGTTCTTTACCGGGCAGGTGACGGCCGCGGGCAAGGTGCCGCCGGCGAAAGTGCTGATCGTGGGGGCCGGTGTGGCCGGACTGGCTGCGATCGGGACATCGACGTCGCTGGGCGCGATGACCTACGCGTTTGACGTGCGGCCGGAAGTGGCCGAGCAGGTTGAATCGATGGGCGCGGAATTCGTCTATCTCGATTTCGAAGAAGAGCAGCAGGACGGTTCCTCAACCGGCGGCTACGCCTCTGTTTCCTCTCCGGAATTCCGTGAGGCGCAACTGGCGAAGTTCCGTGAGCTGGCGCCGGAGATGGATATCGTCATCACCACAGCGCTGATCCCCAACCGCGAAGCGCCTGAGCTGTGGACCGAGGATATGGTGCAGGCGATGAAGCCGGGCTCGGTGATCGTCGATCTGGCGGCGGAGCGCGGCGGCAACTGCAAGCTGACCAAGGCCGACGAGCGGATCGTGACCGACAACGGCGTGATCATCATCGGCTATACTGACTTCCCCAGCCGGATGGCGCAGCAGGCCTCGACGCTCTATGCCACGAATATCCGCCATATGATGACGGACCTGACGCCCGAGAAGGACGGCACGCCGAACCACAATATGGACGATGACGTGATCCGTGGGGCCACGATCACCCATGAGGGGGAGATCACCTTCCCACCGCCACCACCGAAAGTGCAGGCGATTGCGGCGGCTCCGAAGAAGGAAGCGGCCAAGGAACTGACGCCCGAGGAGAAGCGCGCGGCGGAAGCGGCTGCGTTCAAAGCACAGACCAAAAATCAGGTGACATTGCTGGCAATCGGTGCGGCGCTCATTCTGGGCGTTGGGCTGATCCCGAACATGCCGGCGAGCTTCATGCAGCACTTCATCGTGTTCGTGCTGTCGGTATTTATCGGCTTCCAAGTGATCTGGGGCGTTGCGCATTCGCTGCACACACCGCTGATGGCGGTCACAAATGCGATCTCGTCGATCATCATTCTGGGCGCGCTGATCCAGATCGGATCGGGCGGGTTCCTCGTGATCCTGTTGGCGGCCATCTCGGTCTTTATGGCCGGTATCAACATCTTTGGTGGCTTCCTTGTCACCCGGCGCATGCTCGCCATGTTCCAGAAATCTTAAGAGGGAGCCAGAACAATGGAAAATTCGTTTACCATGGCAGCCTATGTCGTTGCCGGTGTTCTGTTCATCCTCTCGCTGGGTGGATTGTCTGGGCAGGAAAGCGCGAAACGCGCGGTGTGGTATGGCATCGTCGGTATGGCGGTGGCGGTGATTGCGACGTTGGTCGGACCAGGGGCGGGCCTGTGGCTGTTGTCGCTGGTGCTGATCGCGGCCGGTGGCACGATCGGCTATTACGTTGCGATGCGGGTTCAGATGACGGAGATGCCGCAGCTGGTGGCTGCAATGCATTCTCTGGTCGGTCTAGCGGCGGTGTTTGTCGGCTTTAACGCCGAGATGACCATCAACCTTGTCGAAGCGGCCAAGGCTGCGGGCGAGGGTGTTGAGGGTGCATTTGCGCTGTTGGTGGCCAAGAAAGAGCCGATTGAAATTGCAATCCTGAAGATCGAGTTGTCGCTGGGCATCTGGATCGGCGCAGTGACGTTCACTGGCTCCGTGATTGCCTATGGCAAACTGGCGGGCAAGGTGACCTCTGCAGCGACCAAGCTGCCGGGCGGGCACCTTCTGAATGCGGCGGCGGCTCTGCTCTCGGTCGTTTGCCTTGTCTGGTATCTGAATTCGGGCGCAATGCTGCCCCTGTTGATCCTGACGGCGGCGGCGCTGTTTCTCGGCTATCACCTGAGCATGGGGAGTGGCGGCGCGGACATGCCGGTGGTTGTCTCGATGCTGAACTCCTATTCGGGCTGGGCGGCTGCGGCGATTGGCTTCAGCCTTGGCAATGACCTGCTGATCGTTGTCGGTGCACTGGTCGGTTCGTCGGGTGCGATCCTCAGCTACATCATGTGTAAGGCGATGAACCGCTCGTTCATCAGCGTGATCCTTGGTGGCTTTGGCGGCGCTGCTGGTCCTGCGATGGAGGTCGAAGGCGAGCAGATCGCGATTGAGGCGGACGGTGTGGCGCAAGCGCTCGACGAGGCCGATAGCGTGATCATCATTCCGGGCTACGGTATGGCGGTGGCACAGGCACAGCAGAACGTGGCGGAGCTGACGCGCCGACTGCGCGCAAAGGGCAAGAACGTGCGCTTTGCGATCCACCCTGTTGCGGGGCGTCTGCCCGGGCATATGAACGTGCTCTTGGCCGAGGCGAAGGTGCCGTATGACATCGTCATGGAGATGGACGAAATCAACGATGACTTCCCGGAAACGGACGTCGCCATCGTGATCGGCTCCAACGACATCGTGAACCCTGCGGCACAGGAAGACCCGAACAGCCCCATCGCCGGTATGCCGGTTCTGGAGTGCTGGAAGGCCAAGCAGGTGTTTGTCTCCAAGCGGGGGCAGGGCACGGGCTATTCGGGCATCGAGAACCCGCTGTTCTATAAAGAGAACACACGGATGTTCTATGGCGATGCCAAGGCCAGCCTCGATACGCTGCTGACAAAGATCAGCTAAGCTTTGGGCAGATAAGATTAGGAACCCCCCGCTTCGGCGGGGGTTTTCTTTTGGGGCTAGTCATCCTCTGCCTCGCCGCGGCAGTTGGAGGTATCCCAAATGAGATCGTCAAACTCCGGCGGCAGGAGGGTTGATGCATCGCCGCAGGCCTCTGCCAGTTGCGACCGTGTCAATCCGTCGGCGCGGGAGAGGTCTGCCCCGCGCAGGTCAGCATGATCGAGATCCGCGCCGCGCATCTGTGCGAACTCAAAGCTGGAGCCTGTGAGGTCTGCGTTTTTCAAATCGGTTTGGCGGAGGGTGGCCTCTTCGAAGTCCACGTTGCGCAGGAGGCTGTCTTCGAGATCAGCGGCGGTGAGGGTGGTTCCCTCGAAATCCATGCCTGTGAAATTCAGTCCCTTCAATTCTGCTCGTGTAAGATCGAGACCGACGAGGCGCGGCGAAAATGGGTGCAGGAGGTCTAGGGTGCCGAGAAAGACAAGGACGCGGCCCGATTGCCGTGGTGAGAGAAGCTGGAGGACGGCCTCGGTCTGTGCCCGACCGACGGCGATCAATCGAGGATCGCGGATTTCCTCTTCGAGCACCAAAGCGCTGATGCGGTCTATGAAGGACTGGATTGCCTGTTCAGACGCGCGGCGCTCCTCTACGCGGAATTGCACGGTGCTGATGGCAACGGTTGCCGCGCCAAGAAATACCGGGACGGCAAGGAGGCTGACCCAATCAAAGAGTGTGCGCTGAGGGGCGGATCCGTTTGATCGGGCATTGGGATTGCTGCGCCGTCGCCTTTTGCTCAGCCAATAGGCCGCGAGCAAGGCTGTGAGCAGCACCGGAATGAGGGCGAACCAGAGCATCGGATCGAGGATGTTCGAAATCGGGGCGGTGGGTAAAGGGATTTGTGCGTCGATAGGGAGGTGAAATTTGATCATTTTATCCGATTTTGAAAGGGGAAACCGGGTAAATTTGATCAAGTTTTTAAGGTGTTTGGGTGATTTTGTGCCTCAAGCGAAAATTTTTGAAAAATTTCAAAATTTTTCCTTGAAACGACTCAGCAAAACCATCAGGTGCCCGCCCACAGACGCCAACGCACGCACCTCTGGCCACGATCGGGCGCATCTCCCGACACGCGTTTATGCAGCGACGGTAACGTCTCCCTTGGAAGTGAGCGGTCATAGATGGCCGGGTCTATAGGAGATGACCATGACGATGCATTTTGCGGGGGCGTCCGCCTCCGAAGCTATTGTATATCCCTCCCGCCTCGAACAGTTCGTTGCGGAAACCGTTTTTGACCGTCCGACGCTGGTGATCGACGTTGACCGCGTCGAGCAGCAGTACCATGCGCTGAAAGCCGGCTTGGGCCGCGCCGACATTCACTACGCGGTCAAGGCTAACCCAGCACGCGACATAATTGCGCGACTGGTGGCACTGGGGTCGCATTTCGATGCGGCGTCGCGTGCTGAGATCGAACTGTGCCTGAGCCAAGGCGCGAAGCCGGAGCACATCTCGTTCGGCAACACGATCAAAAAGCCCTCCGACATCGCTTTTGCCTGGAATGCGGGGATCGGCATTTTCGCGGCTGATGCCGAGGAAGAGCTGGAGAAGATCGCCGAGCACGCGCCGGGTGCGCAGGTCTACATCCGCCTGATCGTTGAGGTCAGCGAAGCCGACTGGCCGCTGACGCGCAAGTTCGGCTGTGACCGTGACACCGCAATCCGCCTTCTGGGATATGCCAAGGAATTGGGCCTCGATCCCATCGGCTTCTCCTTTCACGTGGGCAGCCAGACACGGCAGGCCTCGATGTGGGGACCGGCGCTGGATGGGCTGGCTGCGATCTGGCACGCCGCGAAAGCGGAAGGTCACGCGCTGCGCGTGTTGAACATTGGCGGCGGGTTTCCGGCCTTCTATGACGAAGAGATCGAAGCCCCGACCGCCTATGCGGCTGGCGTCATGGACATGGTAAACGCGCGTTTCGGTGACGTGGAAACCATCATGGCCGAGCCGGGACGCGGTATGGTCGCCGAGGCGGGTGTCATCGTATCGGAAGTGATGCTGGTCAGCCGTAAATCCGAGCGCGACCTGCACCGTTGGGTGTATCTGGACATTGGCCGTTTCTCGGGTCTGGCCGAAACCGAAGGAGAAGCGATCCGATACCGTTTCGAGACCGCAAAAGACGCCGATCCGATGGGTCCGTGCATCATGGCGGGTCCGTCCTGCGACAGCGCTGATGTGCTCTATGAAAAGCGCCCGATGCCGCTGCCGCTGACGCTGAAGTCTGGCGACCGCGTGCTGATCCGCAACACCGGCGCTTATACCTCGACCTATTCTTCGGTTTGTTTCAATGGCTTCCCTCCGTTGGATGTTGTGACAATCTAAGTACGTTTGAGTTCGGAATTGACCGCCCGGCCGTCGAGAGATGCGCCGGGCGGTTTTGTTTCCGGGCTCGAAAATTTGAATGGTATGCAATGGTGTGCGGATAACACATTGAAAATGAACATTTTTATTGTGGACATGGAAGGTTTTCTCGCTACGGTGCGGCGAAAGTGATAGGACGAGGGGATCATGGCGCATCTGGAAGATCATCCACTTCGCTACGCGCTTGCCAATGAATTGCATGCGCGGCCCTTCCCGTCGGTCAAGGCTCCGGGGCGGGCGGCCTACCTTGCGCTCAAGCCTGCGAATAACGCAGCAGGGCGGGATCGTGCGACGGATCGTGCCCATTTGATTGATCTGCTCGACCGTTTTGGCGCGCCCCATCCGCAGCCGGATGCAACCCATTATTTCGGAAAGATCGGGCGGCATGTCCTGAAGTGGGAAAGCCATACCGAGTTTGTGACCTACACGATTTTCGGTGAGGGAATGGCGGAGCGGCCCTTTGATGCGGCGACGTTTGCTGTCTTCCCTGAGGATTGGCTCGCGGCTGCACCGGGCGCTCGGGTGACATCTGCGCTGATCCGCGTGGAGCAGGCGGCAGGTGACGAAGGGATCGTTGAGAAAGTGCGGGACTGGTTTGTGCCCGAAAGCCTCGCCATCAGCCGGATGTTGGACGACGATCTGGTCGTGGCGGCCGATTTCCGTATCGATGAGGCAGGGCATATGCGGTTTGCGCTGTTTGCCCGACCGACCACTGGCGCGCGCCGGATCGGGCGGGTGGTTCAGCGGCTGTGCGAAATCGAGACATACAAAGCGATGTCGATGCTGGGGCTTGCGAAGGCACGCGAGCTGGGCACGCAGATGGGCCTGCTGGAAAAGCAGCTCTCCGCCTTGGTTGCGGATATGTCCGGGCCTATGACCAGCCCTAGCGAAACGCTGCATTCCTTGTTGGAAATCTCGTCGGCGCTGGAACATATCGTGGCGAAGTCGAGCTTTCGGTTCGGCGCGACGGGTGCCTATGAGACGATCGTGAACCAGCGGATCGAAGTGCTGCGCGAGGAGCGGTTTCACGGGCGCCAGACGTTTGCGGAATTTATGATGCGGCGGTTTGATCCGGCGATGCGGACCGTAAAGTCCACCGAGGCGCGGCTGGAAAAGATGGCAGCGCGGGCGATCCGTGCGAGCGAGTTGCTGCGGACGCGGGTGGATGTGGAACGCTCTGCGCAAAATCAGGATTTGCTCAAGTCGATGGACCGGCGAGCGGATATGCAACTGCGCTTGCAACGAACTGTCGAAGGGCTTTCGGTCGTGGCGATCAGTTACTACGCTGTCAGCCTTGCGATGTATTTGCTGGGACCGGTCGAGAAACTGTACGGTATTCCCAAGCCCTATATTGCGGCAGGGGTGACGCCGATTGTGGTGCTGGTTGTCTGGACGATGATCCGGCGGATTCACAAGAAAATGCACTAGTATCGCCCGGCTTGCGCTGGCCCGATGCGGCGCTAGGCTGCGCCTGACAGGAACGGAGCGGCTATGCGATTCCCGATACATAACGAGACCCCGATAACACATTCTGCAGAGTTGCCCGATGCGGCTGATCTGGTGGTGATCGGCGGTGGCATTGCAGGTGTGTCTACGGCGATTTTTGCGGCTGAGCAGGGGCTAAAGGTGGTCCTGCTTGAAAAGGGCCGGATCGCGGGCGAGCAATCGAGCCGCAACTGGGGCTGGATACGCGCTCAGGGTCGGGATGCGGCAGAAATTCCTGTGATGCTGGAGGCGGCCGCGCACTGGCGGCGCTGGGATACCGCACTGGGCGGCGCGACGGGATTGCAGCAGACCGGCGTTTGCTATCTGGCCGAGGACGACGCAACGCTGGACAAATATGCGGAATGGCTGCCCCACGCGCAGGCGCACGGGATGGGAACGCGCATTCTAACGGCCAAGGAAACAGCCGATCTTTTGCCGGGGAACAGCAGAGCCTATCGCGGTGCGCTGTGGACGGCTGAGGATATGCGGGCCGAACCATGGCAGGCGGTGCCTGCGCTGGCGCGGATGGTGGCGGAAAAAGGGGCATTGATCCGCGAGGGCTGCGCGGTGCGTGGGCTGGATATTGCGGCGGGACGTGTCAGCGGTGTGATCACTGAAGGCGGCACCATTCGTGCGGAGGCAGTGATCCTAGCCGGTGGGGCGTGGTCGTCGCTTTTGCTGCGGCGGCACGGGGTTTCGATCCCGCAGCTGTCTGTGAGGTGCACGGTCGCGGCAACGGGTCCGATGCCGGAGATTTTCGCAGGGGGCGCGGTCGATTCAAAACTGGCGTTCCGGCGACGGATGGACGGGGGCTACAGCCTTGCGCCTGCGGGGTATCACGAACTTTATATCGGGCCGGATGCGTTTCGGGCGTTCAGGGGGTATCTGCCGCAGCTTTGGGCGGATCCGATGGGAACGGTCTATCGCCCTCTGGCGCCGCGTGGTTTTCCTGACGGTTGGAGCACGCCGCGGCGCTGGGCGCTGGACGGAGAAAGCCCGTTTGAGCGGATGCGGATACTGGACCCTGCTCCGAATGAGGCGAAGGTGGCCGAGATCAAGTGGCGCTTCGAGGCGGCCTATCCCGAATTGGGGCCGATCCCTATCATGTCCAGTTGGGCAGGAATGATCGACACGATGCCGGATGTTGTTCCGGTGGTCGATGCGGTCTCTGATCTGCCGGGGCTGACGGTTGTTACGGGTATGAGTGGGCATGGTTTCGGGATCGGGCCGGCGTTCGGTCGCATCGCGGTGGCGATGGCGACAGGGGGGGAGCCGGGCCATGATATGAGCCGTTTCCGCTACGGGCGGTTCCATGATGGATCGCGCCTTGTTCCGGGGCCGAACCTCTAGCCCATTGCGCCTGCTGCCAATCGGCATAGATTGCACAAAAGGATCGCGCTGCGGCGCGGGCCACATGACATCTAAGAGATCGAGGACAGAATATGCCCATCAAGAACCGCTTTGCCGAATTGATGCCTGATATCACGGAATGGCGGAGGGATATTCACTCCCATCCCGAGATCCTTTTTGAGACACATCGAACAGCGGCGCTGGTGGCGGAGAAGCTGCGGGCGTTTGGCGTGGATGAAGTGACCGAGGGGATCGGACGCACGGGTGTGGTGGGTGTGATCAAGGGCAAGGAGACCGGCTCTGGCCGCGTGATCGGGCTGCGGGCGGATATGGATGCGCTGCCGATCGAAGAGGCAACGGGGCTGCCCTATGCCTCCAAGACGCAAGGTGCGATGCATGCCTGCGGCCATGATGGGCACACGGCAATGCTGCTCGGCGCGGCGCAATATCTGGCGGAGACGCGCAATTTCGATGGAACGGTCGTGGTGATCTTCCAGCCTGCCGAAGAGGGCGGCGGCGGTGGGCGCGAGATGTGTGAAGACGGGCTGATGGCGCGGTGGGGAATTCAGGAAGTTTACGGAATGCACAACTGGCCGGGCGTGCCGATGGGCACTTTTGCGATCCGGCCGGGTGCGTTTTTTGCCAGCACGGACCAGTTTGAAATCACGGTGCGCGGCAAGGGCGGGCATGCCGCCAAGCCGCATGAAACCATCGACGCAAATTTGGTCGCCGCGCAGATCGTGGTGGCGCTCCAGAGTATCGCGAGCCGGAACGCCGACCCGGTAGAGCAGGTGGTGGTTTCGGTCACTTCGATGGAAAGTTCGTCGAAGGCGTTCAACGTGATTCCGGCACGCCACGAGATGCGCGGAACGGTTCGGACGCTTTCGCCTGAAATGCGCGCGATGGCCGAACGGCGGCTGACGACGATTGTGCATTCGGTGGCCGAAGCTTTCGGTGCGGAGGCGGAACTGAAATACCACCGCGGCTATCCGGTGATGGTCAACCACGACGAGCAGACTGAATTCGCAGCCGAGGTCGCACGGGCGGTTTCGGGTGACTGTGCGGAAGCGCCGCTGGTGATGGGGGGCGAGGATTTCGCCTATATGCTGGAGGAACGCCCCGGTGCCTATATCCTCGTTGGGAATGGCGATACCGCGCCGGTGCATCATCCCGAATACAACTTCAATGATGAGGCGATACCGGCTGGATGCAGCTGGTGGGCGGAGATTGCCGAACGGCGTATGCCGTTGGCCTAGGTTCGGGATCAGCCGCCCGTGTGGCTCATGTGGCGGCTGACACGACCGGCAACATCCTGTCGGGAATAGTCGAAATCATGGCCGCGCGGCTTGAGAGCGATGGCGGCACGGATGGCGTCTTCGAGTTGCAGATCGTCGCCTGAGGCGCGCAGTGGCTTTCGCAAGTCGGAATGCCCCTCTTGCCCGAGGCAGGTGTAAATCTCGCCGGTGCAGGTGATCCGAACGCGATTGCAGCTTTCGCAGAAATTATGGCTGAGGGGGGTGATGAAGCCGATCTTTTGGCCGGTTTCTTCGAGCCGGACGTAGCGGGCGGGGCCGCCGGTGCGCTCGGCCAGATCGGTCAGGGTATAGCGCTCAGCGAGGCTGGAACGGAGATCGCTCAGCGCCCAGTATTGGCCGAGGCGGTCCTCATTGCCGATATCGCCCATTGGCATGACCTCGATAAAGGTGAGGTCCATATCGCGGGACGCGCACCATTCGGCGAGGGTGAACAGCTCATCCTCGTTGAAGCCTTTGAGGGCGACGGTGTTGATTTTGACGCGCAGGCCGGCGCGTTGGGCGGCGTCGATCCCGCGCAGAACTTGCGGCAGGCGGCCCCAGCGGGTGATATCTGCGAATTTTTGTTCGTCGAGCGTGTCCAGCGAGACATTTATGCGGCGCACGCCGGCGGCATAGAGCTGATCGGCGAAGCGTTCGAGCTGGCTGCCGTTGGTGGTAAGTGTCAGCTCCTTGAGAGCGCCACTGTCGAGATGGCGCGACATGCCTTCGAAGAAGGTCAGGATGTCGCGACGGACGAGCGGCTCGCCACCGGTGATGCGTAATTTCTCCACCCCGAGACCGATGAATGCGGTGCACAGGCGGTCGAGCTCCTCTAGAGTCAGAAGTTCCTTTTTGGGAAGGAATGTCATGTTTTCCGACATGCAATAAACGCAGCGGAAATCGCAGCGGTCTGTAACCGAGAGGCGCAGGTAAGTAATGGCGCGCTGGAAGGGATCGACGAGAGGCTGTGTCATGAAGGAAAGCTAGGTCGTGCGCGGGTCAGCCGCAAGTCAAATGACCGAGATTGTTGCGTCTGGGTGCAAGGCTGGCGTAGCGTTGGGCCATGACACGCGTATCATTCTATTTCGGGCTTACGTCCATGGTCATTTTGTCCGGTTGCGCTGCGCTGCCGGACCGGTTTTCGGGACTTTTTGGCGGAGGGAATGACGGGCTTCTACCCGCACCTGAAGCGGTCAGCGAGCAAACGCTGGATGATTCCCCGCCACCGCCGCCACCTGACGGGGCGAGCACAGTGGAGGAATTCGACACAACCGACGATGTGGACCGCGCCGCGGCACTGGATGTTGCAACCGGGGGCGGTCTATCGCTCGGGGTGACGACGGTGACTTTGGGCGATGTGACGCAACCGGGAATCTGGGTGCGGACGCCATTGGTCAGCGATTTGCAGATGGGACGCGCCGAAGCGGGTGGCGAGAGCATCAACCTTGAACTGCGGCCAAGTGGCGGAGCGGTGGGTTCGGGCAGCCAGATGAGCCTCGCCGCGATGCGGCTATTGGGCCTGTCGCTGACGGATGTTGTCGAGGTGCGTATTTACGGAGGCTAGGTAGGCATCAGCCGTGCGGCTTCGCGACGGGCGAAGGGCTTCATCGCGTCGCCATTTTTCGCGAGGAACGCGCGGACACGATCAGGATCGCGCTTGGAAAGATCGCGCAACCACCAGCCGATAGCTTTCTGAATGAACCAACGACGGTCGGGAACGTAGCTTTCGGCCCAGCTCAAGACTTCCTCTCGGATCGCGAGATCGGCAGGTTTCGGGTGGTTCATCTTTGTCCACGGAAGGGTCATCACCAGTGCCGCTCGGCGGGTCCAGAGGTGATCCGATTGCGTCCATTTGCGGAGCGTCGCGATGCGTGTGGGATCGGCTGTGAGGCGGCGCTGGCCCGCCATGGCGACGTGATCGGCAATGGCCCAGCAATCGAAGTCGGGCACCCAAGAGCAGATCAGTTCCCATGCGCCTGTGTCGTCTGGCCGAATGCGGGCCTGCGTCAGCAGCTTGGCCGCAGCGACGCGGGCCTCGTAGATGTTGCTCTTCCATAGCCCGTCAGCGAGGGCGAGGCGGGTAGGGAGGTCACACTCGCCGCGCCATGCCTTGCAGAGCGCGTCGATCTGCGGGTTCGAAAGGCCCAGATAGGGGCGTTCGACCTTGTGATAGGCCGCCATCTGCGCGGCCTTTTGGGGGTCTGCCTGTTTCTCGAGTTCGGCAAGCGCTGCCTCTGGGGTCATTCAACCGTGACCGATTTTGCCAGATTGCGTGGCTGGTCGACATCGGTGCCTTTGACCACGGCGGTATGATAGGCCAAGAGCTGAGCGGGGATGGCGTAGAGGATCGGCGCGAGGAACGGATCGACCTGCGGCATGATGATCGTGCTCCAAACACCTTCGCTCGCGGTTTCGGCGCCTTTGCTATCGGTGACGAGGAGAACCTTGCCGCCGCGGGCCATGACCTCTTGCATGTTCGAAACGGTTTTGTCGAAGAGTGCGTCGCTGGGGGCCATCACGATCACGGGGACTTTTTTGTCGATCAGGGCGATGGGGCCGTGCTTCAACTCGCCGGATGCGTAGGCTTCGGCGTGGATGTAGCTGATTTCTTTAAGTTTTAGCGCACCTTCGTGGGCGAGCGGATACATAGCGCCGCGCCCGAGGAAGAGAATGTCGCGTGCCTCGGACAGCTTGCGGGCGCGCTCAGCGCAGACCTCTTCGGTGCCCAGAGCGTGGTTGAAAAGGCCGGGGAGCGCTTTGAGCGATGCGGTCTTCTCGGCTGCTTCGGCAGCGGTTAGGTGACCACGGGCGCGACCGGCTTCGATCGCGAGGAGCGCCATGACTGCAAGCTGGCAGGTAAAGGCTTTGGTCGAGGCGACGCCGATTTCCGCAC